>PLQC01000053.1 GCA_003159675.1 Limisphaerales bacterium | reverse complement strand
CCTATGCGGTGAGGAGGTTCCGGACGCTCGCCCCACCCACCGTTTGGCCAAACTGTACCACCACCGGGCCATGAATGCCGGACTCGTAGCCGCGCCTGCGAAAGCGCGGACCGGCTGAAGCGGTGGCCCAAACGGTCCGCGCTTTCACAAGCGCGGCTACAGGCGCAGGCCCGGCAGCGCCGAAAAGCCGCTGGTCAAAGAGGTGGAGCAGGGCTAAGATCCAGGCAGTTGTTCAATCCGGTCCAAATCGAAAACGAAACTCATGAACCATTTAACGCATACAATAGCGCTGGCAGCATTTTCCCTGGCTGTCGCTTCGACCGCCCTCGCCGATGACAGCGTCGCGGGGAAGTGGAAGGGGCAATTCGACAGCCAGATCGGGCTGCAAAAGTACACCTACGAATTCAAAGTGGACGGCGACAAACTCACCGGCAACGCCATCGGAGAACGTGAAACGGGAACGAACGAAGTGGCCATCTCCGAAGGCAAGATCAGCAAGGACGGTATTTCCTTTGTCGAACAACTCAAGTTTGACGACAACGACATCCGCATCGAATACACCGGCAAAATCGCGGGCGATGAGATCAAGTTCACCCGCAAAGTCGGCGATTTCGGCAGCGAAGAATTCACCGCCAAACGGGTCAAGGAAACCGACGCGAAGCCGGAAATGAAACCCGGGACCCAGGCGGACACCAACTCGCCAGCGATCAAGCCGTAGGACACGACCCAATTTCTCACGCTGGCAGATTGGAGCTTGCTTTGGCGGGCGATTTATGCATAAGTGCCTTCGTCTCTTGAAGGGCGCTACTATCCAGACTCCTTTGGCGCGCAGATGCTGTTGGGCGCGCAAGCACTTGGCTTTGGAGTCTTATGAAAGCCGACATGAAACGCCGCAGGGTGATAGGGCCGACTCGGACAAAGGCACCGGACGCCGAAGCCCCGGCCCAAGGCCCAAGCGGAAGCCAGGCGGCGGCGTTGAAATGGGTGGCAGAGGTCGAACCCTCGGAGCTTTTCGCCTTCAAGGAGTGTCAGGACTTGTTCCGAACACGGCTGACCGAGCCGCTGATCAGACTTATTGCCCAACTGACCGGCCTGCGCCTCCACATTTTGTGGCATCGCCCGATCGACTTCCAGGAACCCGGTGAAATGCCCGTTCTGTGCCCGAGGGCGCGCCAACGAACGGGCGCGAATGGCCGGCAGCCCAAGTGCTGCGAGTCCTGCTTACAGCGTCGTTGGAAACCCACCTTGTCCCCGGCCAACCAAGGCCGGCGGTTCATCGGGCAGTGCGGCGCCACCAACTTCTGTGCCTGCCTTCATGTGGATAAGTTCTGCCCTCTCGCGCTGGTCTTGCAGGCGATGGTAGCGCCCCACGCCCCACGCCCCACGCTCCACGCTCCACGCTCCACGCTCCACGCCACATCCCCCGCCGCCTTCCATCACGCGGTGGCTTTGGTCCGTCTGATCCTCCGCGATTTGGAATCCACCGCCCAGGCTCGGATGGCCGGGAGCGGATTGGAGAAGGCCTTGCGGAGGTTGAACAAGACTCAAATCGAGGCCGCGCGCCTGCGCGAGGAGTTGCGCCATCGGTTGCCCGGCCTCCCGGAATCCACGGTCCAACCCGGTTTGGGAAGCCACGCCCAGAAGCTCGTTGAGGCGATGGCCGATTATGTGTATCAGCATGGCCACCGCCCGATCAGCTTGGATGAACTGGCCTCGGCCATGAAGAGGAACGCCTCCTATCTCTCCGCCCTGTTCAGTCAAACGACGGGCGTGACCTTCCACCAATTCTTGGAAAACATCCGGCTGTCCAAGGCCAGGGAGTTGCTCCGCGATCCTCGAAACCTCGTTTGCGAGGTAGCCTGCGCGGTGGGCTACGTCAGCGCGGATTCCTTTCGTCATGCCTTCAAGTCCCATGAGGGCCTTTCGCCGGAGGCTTGGCGGGCAGGACAGTAAGAGCGTGGGAGCGGGAGAGTGGGTGGGTGGCCTTTTTGGCCTTTTATCGCCCAAAATCCAAAGAAACGTCCGCCTTTCCAAAATCTTATCCGTTGCACGAACCGCGCCATCGGTGCTGAAATGCCCTGTGTGTTAAAGAACGCGCCAAGCCAGTTGGTGGAAGCGATTGCCGCAGGCGGTTCTGCGGGAGCTGTTGTGCAGGCCAGGAATTTTGAGGTGTTGGCGTTACACAGTTAAATGAAAAGATTGAGTTCACGAGTAAAATAACGAGTTGTTCAGAAAGGAAAGAATGATTATGAAAAATGCAATGAAAGCAGTTCTGCTGACTTCGCTGTTCGCGCTAATTGCCATGGTGGCTCAAGCGGACCCGTTTCTCAACCCGCCCGAGACTTATGCGCCGGTATGGTACACCCCTTTCCCATATCAGCGGAACATAGACATGGGATTCGGCACCAGCCCGGTAGCAACGGCCAATCCCAACGGCATCCCTGACGCTGTTTACGAAGGCACGCTTGATCCATCGTTGTGGCCTTCAGACTATGTCTTGTTAACCGGCTCTGTCAGTTGGTACGGGACAATCTCGGGAATCACGCAGACCGGGCTGATCGGCATTGATAATCGTGGGGGAAGCAGTACTCTAACGGGGACGGCGATCTTCCACATCGATAACGTAGACGATAACCTCCCGTTGAAGGATGTGTGGCTCGAAGTGCTCAGCATCACAGGTGGTACTGGCGGGGGATACGCTACCCAAGTATTCGACCCGAACAACAATTTGTTTAATTATCTCGGCAATCGTGGGGGGGTCAATATGATAACTACGTACAATGGTGACACTGTCGCCGACGGCGAGTGGCAAAGCTCGCCCAATCCGGTTTATGAGACCGTCAAGCTGACGTTTTCGGTCCCGGCGGGAGGTTACGAGCTGATTGACCAATACCACATTGCAACGGAGTGTGTGCCGGAACCAGCCACATTCAGCCTGCTGGCGCTTGGCGGATTGGCGCTGTTGTGGCGGCGGCGAAGCTAGATTCCGTTGCCCAATATTCTCCGTTGAACAAGCCGGACCAGTTTTCTGGTCCGGCCTTTAACTAGAGTTAACTTAAAAACGAGCAAAGGAAATAATATGAAAATGATCCAACGACTGATCCCCGCTCTGACAACCCTCAGCCTGCTCGCTGGCGCCGCATCTGGAATCGCACAACCGTCTGCTGGCTATCCCACTGTGGGGAGTCCCCCCGACCCTCTGGCTGTCGCGTTTGGCGAGATGGGCTGGGCCGGGGTTGTCAGCGGTTACATTAGCCAGCCATCAGGGCCACCGGGTTCTGGACCAGTTACACCAATGTATGAAATTACAGGAGGATTTCTCAATTGGAATGGCTCAGGGGGGTCGTTGCTTCCAGGTATATGTTACGATTTTGCTGGGTGGGAAGGTCTTGGGCCGGCGGGCTACCTGGTAGTGGATGCTCCTGCCGGAGTCACTTCGCCCTTTCAATACCAGGGCAACAATGTAGCCGCTGTAATCAGCTTCACTACAGGAGTCAATAATGGTGTCCAGTATGGGACTATTGGCGGAATTGCGACGTTCTATGATTTTGTTAATAGCGGCACGCTGGCGTCTGAGACGTCCTATTTCCCTACTATTAATCCACTCCACACGCTGGTTCTTCAGGATAATTACCCAGGGCCTGGCAACGGTGTCATGTATACCCCTACGATCGGGCAACCCGGGTATAACTCAATATTCGGCTCAATCCCCTATTATTTTATTCTCGGCGCTATATCTTGGCCTCAGTCGGCCATACCTCAAGTACAGGGAATATGGGGACCCCCGGCTGACCATTTCTCCGAGCTGAACGGAGTTCTGGGCCCCGAGTGGAACCCGTTTCTTCCCGTGCCCGAACCCAACACCATGACGTTGCTGCTGCTTCCCTTTGGCCTGGGCGTCGTTCAGCAGCTCCGCAAAAAATACAGGCAGCTTAAAGTGTAAAGATAACATGGGGTGGTCAG
>PLQC01000169.1 GCA_003159675.1 Limisphaerales bacterium | reverse complement strand
GAAACGTACGGGGAAGACCCGTACCTGGTTTCGCGCCTGGGCATCGCGGCCGTGAAAGGTTTCCAGGGTGACGCCTCTTTCAAGGACAAGAAGCGGGTGATCGCGACGTTGAAACATTTTGCGGCGCACGGCCAGCCGGAGTCGGGGATGAACTGCGGGCCGGCCAATGTATCGATGCGGGAGCTGCGGGAGGTATTTCTGTATCCGTTCAAGGAAGCGTTGCGGAAGGGGGGCGCGATCAGCGTGATGGCCTCGTATAATGAGATTGACGGGGTGCCCTCGCACGCCAGCGTTTGGCTGCTGCGCCAGGTGCTGCGCAAGGAGTGGGGGTTCCAGGGGTTTGTGGTATCGGATTACTACGCGATCTGGGAGTTGGGGGACCGGCCGGACACGCACGGTCACTTTGTGGCCAAAGACAAAAAGGAGGCGTGCGCGCTGGCGGTGCGGGCGGGGGTGAACATCGAATTGCCGGAGCCGGATTGTTATTTGCATCTGGTGGAGCTGGTGCGCGAGGGGAGGTTGAAGGAAGCGGAATTGGATGAGTTGGTGGCGCCGATGCTGTATTGGAAATTCAAGATGGGGTTGTTCGAGGATCCGTATGTGGACCCGAAGGAGGCGGAGCGGGTGGTGGGCAGCGAATCCAACCGGCGGCTGGCGCTGCAGGGGGCGCGGGAGACGATCACGTTGTTGAAGAATGAAGGAGGACTGCTGCCGCTGAACCGGAACAAGATCAAGTCGGTCGCGGTGATCGGACCCAACGCGGACCGGGAGCTGCTGGGCGGCTACAGCGGGCGTCCCAAGTCTTATACTTCAGTGCTCGAAGGCATCCGATCCAAGGTCGGAGACCGCATGAATGTGCCCTACAGCGAAGGCTGCAAAATCACCGTCGGCGGCTCCTGGAACCAGGATCTGGTCACCCTCAGCAATGCCGAGGACGATCGCAAGGAAATTGCGGAGGCCCTCGAGGTCGCCCGGCACGCGGACGTGATCGTGCTGGCGATCGGCGGCAACGAGCAGACATCGCGCGAAGCCTGGTCGCGCACGCACCTGGGAGATCGGGCGAGCCTGGATTTGATCGGACGACAGGAGGGGTTGGTGAAGGTCATGGTCGCAACGGGCAAGCCGGTGATCGTTCTGCTGTTCAACGGCAGCCCGATCTCCATCGGTTCCATCAGCCAGGATGTGCCGGCAATCCTGGAGTGCTGGTATCTGGGCCAGGAAACCGGCCACGCCGTCGCCGAGGTCCTGTTCGGGGATTACAACCCCGGGGGCAAACTGCCCATCACCATCCCCCGCTCGGCTGGGCATCTGCCCGCGTTTTACAATCACAAGCCGTCGGCGCGACGGGGCTATCAGTTCGACGAGGTGTCGCCGCTTTACCCGTTCGGGTATGGATTGAGTTACACCAGCTTCAGCTTCAAGAGAGTGCGGTTGGCCCGCAAGAGGATTGGACGCGACAGATCGACCCGCGTTCTGGTGGATGTGAAGAACACGGGCAAGAGGGGGGGCACCGAAGTCGTTCAGATGTATATCCGTGACCGGGTCAGTTCGGTGACGCGGCCGGTGAAGGAATTGAAGGGGTTTCAGAAGATCACGCTGGCGCCCGGAGAAACTCGGACCGTGTCGCTGGAGATCACGCCGGAGTCGCTGGCTTTTTACGATACGAACATGAACCACGTCGTCGAGCCGGGCGAGTTTGAAGTCATGGTGGGCAATTCCTCGCGCGACGGCGATCTGCAGAAGGTGATCTTGACGGTGGAAAATTAGCGAACCCGGCGGAACCCGCTCCAATATGTCAGACCAGCCCCAAAAGCTCTCGTTCCTGGAAAAGGCGGGCTACAGCGCCGCCGATGCTGCCGCGAACTTCGTCTTCATGACGATGATTCTTTTCCAGACGAATTTCTACACGGATGTGTTCGGAATCACGGCGAGCGTTGCAGCGACCATCCTGATATCGGCGCGTTTGTGGGACGCCTTCGCCGATCCGATCGTGGGAATACTCGCCGACCGCACCAAGACACGCTGGGGCAAGTTCCGACCTTGGGTGCTGTTCACCGCGCTGCCCTGGTGCGTCGTGATGGTCCTGGCCTACACCACGCCCAAAGGCTGGAGCATGGGCTCCATGATCGCCTATGCCGCGATCACCAACATCCTGCTCATGTCCATTTATTCCATGAACAACATGCCGTATTCGGCGCTGGGCGGCGTGATGACCGGGGATGTCAATGAGCGCGCCAAACTCAATTCGTTCCGGTTCATTTCCGTGAACGCGGCGCAGTTCATTGTGGGTGGGTTCACACTGCCGCTGGTCGCCAAATTCGCCGTCGGCCATGACCGGCAATACGCCTGGCAAATGACGATGACCATTTGGGCCGTCCTGTGCCTCGTGCTGTTCGTCATCACTTTCGCCACCACCAAGGAGCGCATTCAACCGCCTCCACAGCAAAAATCGGATGCCCGGAAGGATTTCGCTGCCCTCCTCAAGAATAGCCCCTGGGCCGTCATGTTTTTCATGACACTGGTGCATTTCTGCATCCTCTCGTTCCGGGGCGGCGCACTCTACAACTACTATCATCACTACGCCGATAAAGACGCCATGTTCGACTGGGTGCAAAAGCTGGGACTCACCGCACCGGCAGGCGCTCCCGCAGGCGGCGGCATTCTCGAAACCCTCGGCTACATCGTGCACGGAGACAAATCCAACCTGGCGAACTCAAACGTCGCCGATGTCTTCAACAGCATCATCAACATGATCGGTACCGGCGTGACGATCATTGTCATCATCCTCTCACCGGCACTTTCCAAAAAATTCGGCAAGAAGGCCGTCGCCATCGGCGGGTTCGGGTTGGCCGCCATCGGCACCCTGGCGTTTTATCTGCTCCAACCCACCAACGTCGGAGGCATGATCGCCCTGACGGTTCTCGTCGCGATCTGCTATGCCCCGACCATTCCGCTGATCTGGGCCATCTACGCGGACGTGGCGGATTACTCCGAGTGGAAGACCGGCCGCCGGTTCACGGGCATCGTTTTCGCAACCATTGGCTTTGCGTTGAAATCCGGCCTGGCCCTCGGCTCTTCCTCCTTCCTCTGGATCATGGCCGGCTTTTTCAACTACGACACCAAATTACCCGACGCGCCCCAGGCGGTGCAGGGCTTCCGGGTATGCAGCGGGATCGTTGTCGGCCTGCTCTTTGCCGTCTGCACCGTGCTGCTCATCACCTATAAGCTCAACAAGCACATGACCCTCGAGATGGCCGACGAACTGGCCGAGCGCCGGAAGAAATTCGAAGCCGCAACCCCGTCACCTCAACCCTCATGAAGTCTCATAGCCTCACCGTCCCGTTGACCTGCGTGGCGTCCCTGGCCATCCTCGCCGGTGCCCTCACCTCTGTGCGGGCGCAACCCGTGCTCAAAGACGCTTTCAAGAACCAATTTCTCATCGGCGCCGCCCTGAACGAAGATCAGTTTTCCGGAAAAGGCGGCTGCGCGGACAGCCTGATCCCCGCGCAATTCAACACTATCAGTCCGGAGAATGTTCTAAAATGGGAATCCATTCATCCCGGGCCGAACCAGTACGATTTCGGTTCGGCGGACCGTTATGTGCGATATGGGCGCAAGCACAAAATGTTCATCGTCGGACACACGTTAGTCTGGCACAACCAGACTCCGGCGTGGGTTTTCCGGGATGACAAGGGAAATCCGGTTGACCGCGAGACGCTCCTCCGGCGCCTGCATGATCATATCGCAACCGTGGTGGGGCGCTACAAAGGCAAGATCAACGGCTGGGACGTGGTGAACGAGGCGTTGAATGAAGACGGGACCCTGCGCCCGTCGCCCTGGTTCAAGATCCTGGGCGGAGATTACCTGCTCAAGGCCTATCAGTTCGCCCATGAAGCCGATCCGAAAGCCCAGTTGTATTACAACGACTATTCACTGGAGAACGCCCCCAAACGCGCGGGCGCGATCGCGTTGATCCAAAAACTCCAATCCCAGGGCGTTCCCATCGCCGCCGTCGGTCTGCAGGGACATTACAAAATGAATTGGCCCGCACCCGCGCAACTGGAGGAGACGATCAAGACCTTTTCCGCGCTTGGCATCAAGGTCATGATCACCGAGCTGGATGTGGATGTGCTGCCGGCCGCCACCCGTTCCGAGGCGGCGGAGGTCGGAATGAATTTCCAGTTGCAGGCGAGACTGAATCCTTACACGAACGGCTTGCCCGACTCGGTGCAGCAGGCGCTCGCGAAACGCTATGCGGATCTGTTCGAGGTTCTTGTCCAAAATCGCAAGAGCATGTCCCGCGTCACTTTCTGGGGTGTGACCGACGCCGACTCATGGTTGAACAAATGGCCGGTGAAAGGCAGGACCAGTTATCCGCTGCTCTTCGACCGCCAGTGCCAGCCGAAGCCGGCGTTTGACGCGGTCATCCAGGTCGCGCGCCAGGGTGTCAGGTCGGATTAAATCGATCCCGACTCCGCCGGTTTTTCTGGACGGGAAGACCATTTGCTTCTAGAGACAAGCATGCGCTTCACTCTGATCTCCGCCTTTGTCGCGGCAGGGCTCCTGTCGCCCGTTCCCGCCGCCTTCTGCACCGACGAGACGTGCGCCGCGTGCGACAGGCAAATCCTCGTCAGCGGCCAATTCAACCATGCCACCACAGAAGGCGCCGCGATCCTGGACGCCCCCCGCCGCGGCGACGAAGCGTTCCGGGAGGAGATTTACGGGACGAACTTCACGGTCTCCATTCCCAACCTGGACCCCGGCAAGTACACTGTCACCATCGGCGAGGCGGAAACGCACTTTGACACCGCCGGGCAACGGCAGTTCGACGTCCGGTGCGGCGACCTGTGTCTCGCGACGAACTTCGACGTCTTTGCCGCGGCCGGTGGCGCGAACAAAGTGTGTTTCCTCTCCGCCGGGGTGGAACATTCGAACGACGCCGTGGGCGGCCCGCTGACGTTGACGTTCATCGCGCGCAAAGACAACGCAAAGTTAAATACGCTCGAGGTCAAAAACGCCGCCGGCACGGTGCTCCTCTCCATGAAAGCGGCGGACCTGGTGGACACCGGCGACACCGCCATGGCGCCACCGGTGGTTGGAGGAACGGAGTTCTGGAAGGATTCCGCGCTCCCGGTCGAAACGCGCGTGAAAGACCTGGTGCGGCGTCTGTCGCTCTCCGAAAAGGTCGCACAGATCCGCAACCGCGCCCCGGCCATCCCCCGGCTTGGGGTGCCGGCTTACGATTACTGGAACGAATGCCTGCACGGCGTGGCCCGCTCGGGAGTCGCCACGGTCTTCCCGCAGGCCATCGGAATGGCGGCCACCTGGGACCTGTCGCTGATGCACCAGGTCGCGGACACCATCGCCACCGAGGCGCGCGCCAAGCACAACGCATACGCCCGCACCCATGACGGCGACAGCGCGAGATACTACGGCCTGACCTTCTGGACGCCGAACATCAACATTTTTCGCGACCCGCGCTGGGGCCGCGGCCAGGAGACGTACGGCGAAGATCCGTTCCTGACCGCGCGACTCGCCGTGGCCTTCATCCGTGGATTGCAGGGAGACGACCCGAAATTCATCAAGGCAATGGCCTGCGCCAAACACTTCGCCGTCCATAGCGGTCCCGAGCCCGAACGCCATCGCTTCAACGCGGTGCCGCCCGAGCGCGATCTCTACGAAACGTATCTGCCCCACTTCGAAGCCGCCGTTCGCGAAGGCCGTGTCGGCGCGGTCATGGGCGCCTACAACAGCGTGAACGGCGAGCCCGCCTGTTCGAATCCGTTCCTGCTGACCGATCTCCTGCGCCGGCAATGGGGGTTCACCGGCCATGTCGTTTCCGATTGCGGCGCAATTTATGACATCTTCGCCAATCACAAAACTGTCGGCACCTCCGAGCAGGCCGCGGCGCGCGCGGTGAAAGCCGGCTGCGACCTGTGCTGCGGCACAGATTACAACAGCCTGACACGCGCGGTGAAACAGGGACTGATCACCGGGCAGGAAATCGACACTGCGGTCGGCCGGCTGCTCGAAGCGCGGTTTCGGCTCGGACTATTCGACCCGCCCGCCGGCGTGCCCTACGCGCAAATTCCCTTCAGCGAAAACGACAGTCCCGAACATGCGGCCCTCGCACTGCGCATGGCGCGCGAATCGATCGTTCTGCTGAAAAACAACGGTCTGCTGCCCCTGGACCGCGCCCGGATCAAACGCATCGCCGTCATCGGCACGAATGCCTGCTCCGTGCCGATGTTGCTCGGCAACTACAACGGCACCCCGTCCCATCCGATCACCATCCTCGACGGCATCAAGAACGTCGCCGGAACCAACATCGAGGTGATCTATGACCCCGGTTGCCCGCTGGCCCTCCGCAGGGACCTCACGAATGCGCCGGACACAACCCTGTGGACCCACACCGTCGAGGCGGCGCGATCGGCGGACGTCGTTATCTACGTCGGCGGCATTAATTCACGGCTTGAAGGCGAGGAAATGCCGGTGGATTTCGACGGCTTCAGCGGAGGCGACCGGACGCGCATCGAACTCCCTCCGGTGCAAACCGCCCTGGTGAAGGCCCTCCAAGCCGCCGGCAAGCCGGTTGTGTTTGTCAATTGCAGCGGCAGCGCCATGGCCATGCCGTGGGAGGCTGAGAACCTGCCCGCGATCGTGCAGGCATGGTATCCCGGCGAAGCGGGCGGACGCGCCGTGGCGGAAGTTCTTTTCGGGGACATCAACCCGTCCGGACGGCTGCCCGTCACGTTCTACCGCTCGACCGACGACCTGCCGGCGTTTGACGATTACTCGATGAGCAATCGCACGTACCGTTACTTCAACGGCCAGACTCTGTTCGCCTTCGGCCATGGTCTGACTTACACCCGATTCAACTACCGCGACGCCGCGCTGGATGCGACCGACGTCAGTCCGGACGGCGCATTGAAACTCACGTTTCACCTCGCGAATACCGGTTCCAGCGACGGCGATGAAGTGGCGCAGGTCTATTTCCGGCACGTCAACTCCGCCTTGCCGCAGCCGAAACTCGCGCTCTGTGCCTTCGCCCGCCTGCATCTGCCTGAAGGCAAAACGGCGAGACTGAGCCTGGAGATTCCGGCGGAACGGTTCCGCTACTGGGACACCGCCAACAAACAATATGCCGTCGAGCCCGGCGATTACGAACTCCTCCTGGGCGCGGCCTCGGATGACATCCGGGTGCGATTGCCGTTCCGTGTCGTTGCGCAATAAGGATCGCACCCGGGATTGTATTGGTCTTTTCCGGTTGAACCTCCTCCTGCAAGGATTATCTTATGGCCATGGAAACCACAAAGCCCGGGAATCGCTCCCTCTTTTTATTCACGCTCGCAACCGCGACTTTGCTGTGCGCTGCCTCGGCAAGGGCCGGCGACAGCAGGTCAGACTATGCAGCCGGCCAGAAAGCGCCCGCATTCCAGGCCGCCACGGTCGAGGGCAAGAAAATAAAATTCCCTGATGATTACAAGGGCAAGGTTGTATTGCTCGACTTCTGGGCCACCTGGTGCGGGCCATGCCGCGCTGAACTCCCCAACGTGGCAGCCACTTACCAGAAGTACCACTCGAAAGGTTTCGAGATCCTTGGCGTGAGCCTCGATCAACCGAACGAAGGACCCAAACTCATCAAGTTCACCCACGACAACAACATGCCGTGGCCACAAATCTATGATGGCCGTTTCTGGGATGCTGCCGTGCCTGTGAAATACGGAGTCCATGCCATTCCCTGCCCCATCCTGGTGGACGGTGACACCGGAGTGATTCTGGCAGAAGGCCCCGGCGCACTCGGTGATGACCTTTCCTCTGCAGTGGAAAAAGGCCTGGCGGCCAAGTCCAAAAAGTAGGCTTAACATTCCCTTTGGAAATGGAGCCAGCTGTCGGATTTGAACCGACGACCGACGGTTTACAAAACCGTTGCTCTACCACTGAGCTAAGCTGGCTTGGACAGCGCCAGATACTATCCTCCAGGAAAAAGACGCCACAAGCAATTTCGAGTTGCGGGACGGTGAACGATTGGGAAAGCCGCGCAAGGGCGCGGAAAAGCCGGAATGAATTCGCCACTCCGGCAGGCAAATCGGGACGCGGGTGCAGGCGACCCGCAACTCAGGGACAAACCCGACGCCCGGACAGTTCTGCGAGGCGCCGGACCCAAAACGGACTTCAGGCGACCTCCGGAAGCCGCGCAGGCGCCGGTTCCGGGGAAGCCATGGTCGCCGGATGAACGCTGGCTTTCAGTGTATCGAGCAACGCAAGCATCTCGTTCAACCGTCTCAATTCACCCCACCCCTTGTCGATCATCGCCTGGTTCTCCCGGATGATGGCCGCCAGTTTCGCGGGGTCCGGCTTTTCCGTCCCCACTGGCGCGCGAATTCCAGTTTGAGGGGTCGATTTCCGTCCGCTGTCGCTGCCTGAGTCTTTCATTGGTCCGTTCATACTGCAATTCCCCATTGTGTCTTGAATCGTCGCGAGTCAGCCACACGCACAACTTTCCGCCAAGGCGGCAAAAACACAATTGGGAGGGACACTGGAAATCGGACAGGGTTTTCCCCTGGACGATGGAGTTCCGCCCAACTCCCGCCGCCATCCCACGCGGCCCCGGACGACCCGCAGTTCGTTTGAAACAGGGAAGCCACTCCCGGCCGCTTCAGCCCTTGCAATTCCGGCGTGGAAAGGATTCGATGAGGGGCATGTTCCCCATCGTGGCTCTTGCGAAAGACAAAGTCTGGCAGGCCGGCCCGTATCCCGGTGTCGAGCTGATGCTCTTGCACAAGAACGAACGGACCGGCGGTGTTACCATCCTGCGCAAATTCCATGCGGGCATGACCATTCCGGCCCACATCCATCCGGAGGCAAACGAATCGGTGTACGTCCTCTCGGGTGAATGGGAGGAATCCGGAGTCACCTACACCACCGGCGCCTTTTTCTTCGCGCCGCGCGGGGTGGCGCACGGGCCGCATGTGGCAAGAACGGAGGTGGTCAGCCTGACCCTCTTCGACGGGCCCTTGACGGTGGTGAACGCTTGAACGATCAGAGACTCTCCAGGATCGCCACAGCCGCGGCGTAATCCTGGGTGTGGCTCAGGCTGAGGAGCACGGCGCGGGCGTTGCGCTCTTTCAGCAGCGTTTCGCCAGGGCCATGCAAAATCACAAACGGCTCGCCACTTTCCTTCCCGCGCACCTCCATGTCCTGCCAGCTCAGTTGGCTGCCGATGCCGGTGCCGAAGGCCTTTGAAATCGCTTCCTTTGCCGCGAACCGCGCGGCCAGGAATGGCCCGGGCTCCTTGTGCGAAAGGCAGTAATTGATCTCCCCCGGCAGCAGGATCCGGATCAGAAATCGTTCGCCAAAACGCTCGTAGGATGACCGGATGCGGGCGACTTCAATGATGTCAATGCCGACGCCTAAAATCATACGCGACTTTCAACCGCGGCTTTCGTTTCCGGCCACTACGCTCACCCGCGATATTTCTTCATCAACCGCAGCATTTCCTTGACGGCATCGCCCACGCCGACCGCCACCGCGCGGCTGATGATGCTATGGCCGATGTTGAGCTCGACCAGGCGGGGCACGCAATGGAGCCGGGCGAGGTTCTGGTAGTTCAACCCATGTCCGGCGTTGACCTTGAGGCCGAGCGCGTGCGCCTGTTCCGCGCCGGCAATCAGCCGTTCCAGCTCGATCGACCCCGCGAGGTGGCGCTCCTTGCCGGCCAGCTTCGCCGACCGCAGGTCGGCCCTACCAGGTAAATGGAGAGCCTCATCCGGTCCCGCCCAACATTCCTCCGCGAACGCGCCAGTATGCAGTTCGATGAACTGCGCGCCGATGCGCGACGCCGCCTCGATCTGTCTCCGGTCGGGAGCGATGAACAGACTGACCTCGATGCCAGCATCATTCATTCTCTTCCGGGTCTTCATCAGCGCCTTTTCATCGGCGATCACATCAAGGCCGCCCTCGGTTGTGACTTCCTGCCGGCGCTCCGGCACGATGCAGACGATGTCCGGCTTCAGCTTCAAGGCAATCGCGACGATTTCGGGCACGTTGGCCATTTCGAGATTGAACCGCGTCTTCAGGACCTCACGCAGTTTCCGGACGTCGCGGTCCTGGATGTGCCGGCGATCCTCGCGCAGATGGGCGGTGATGCCGTGCGCGCCGGCGGCTTCGCAAGTCAGGGCGGCCGCGACGGGATCGGGTTCCCCCCACCCGCGCCCGCGGTAGCGGGCCTCGCGCAAGGTGGCGATATGGTCGATGTTGACACCGAGTTTCAGCATGGCAGCGTCTTCTGTCTGCCAAAGACGCCCGCTGTTGGCAAATGGAATCACAATATAATGTTTGCTTCCCGGTGCCGATTTTTGTTTTTTGTCAACCATGTCGCAAGCCCGTTCGGTTCTCAGGTACTGGCTTCCAGTGGTCATCTGGATGGCGGTGATCTTCTCCGCCTCCGGCGACAGTCATTCCTTTCAACATTCATCGCGGATCCTGGCGCCGCTGTTGCGATGGTTGTTTCCCCACCTTTCGGATGCCGCGGTTGATCAGCTCGTGACCGTTGCCCGCAAATGCGCGCATCTCACCGAATACGCCATTCTGGCGGTCTTGCTCGTTCGCGCATTGCGGAAGCTGGGCGAAGGCGATCTCCGCCGGTGGTCCTGGCGGCAAGCCTGGTGGGCGGTGTTGCTCGTGGGGCTCTATGCGGCCAGCGACGAATTCCACCAGATCTTCGTCCCCACCCGCGAAGCGTCCATGCGGGACGTGATGATCGATACGGTCGGCGGCATCGCGGGATTGCTGCTGTTCTGGGCATTCGGCCGCTGGCGCAACTGGTGGGGTGACACCGGCGCCGGCTGAAGCCGCCGGGATTTCAGCCGGGCCGGTGCATCGGTTTCGAAGGTTCGCATTTCACTGATCCGGCGATTTACAACGTCGGGGCGCCCGGTTACTCTGGCGCGAGGGCATGAAACGGCCGCTGGGGATAGTGGCGTTGTGGTACGGATGCGGGTTGCTGCTCGGGGAGGTTGTGCAGCCGCCGTTGCCGCTGCTTTTTTCCATTTCCATCGCGCTGACCGCCGGGGCACTGCTGATTTCTAAACGCCGCGCCGCTCTGCTCTGGCCGGCCGTCCTGCTGACCGGCTGGACAAACTGCGTTTTGCGCACGGCCATCATCTCACCGCGCGACTTGCGAACAGTCCAGGGCGATGCGACGGAGCTGGCGACGGTTCGCGGCAGCTTGACCGAGACGCCCCGCCCGCGATTTTCCGCGCGCGCGGAGCATCCCGGTGCAAACGACTGGCATACCCTGGCGCAAGTGCAGGTCAGCGCCCTTTGCAAAGACTCACAATGGCGGCCGGTTGCAGGCCGGATCGTCGTATCCACGCCCGGACTTCTGCCCGGAGAATTCTTTGCCGGGCAGCACGTCGAGATCAGCGGCGTTCTCACCCCTCCGGCCGGTCCTCTGGCGGAAGGGCTGATCGATTACCGCACCTACTTGCGGCGGAACGGGATTTATTACCAACTGAAAGCCCAATCCTCCAACGACTGGCAACGGGTCGCGCCCGGCGCAACGGTTCGTCCGCTGAACGACCGTTTCCTCGCCTGGTCGAAGGCGGCGCTGGCCTGCGGGCTGCCGGAGGAAGACGAATCCCTGCGCCTGGAATGGGCGCTCTCACTCGGAGACAAAACCGTCCTGACGGAAGACGTCGCCGAACCGTTCGTTCGCGCCTCCACCTATCACATTTTTGCCGTCGATGGTTTGCGCATGGCGATTGTCTTCGGAATCCTGTTCACCCTGTGCAGGGCGCTGCGTCTGCCGCGCGCTCTGGGTGGAGTCGTGTTGATTCCCCTGCTCTGGTTTTACACGGGGCTGACGGGCTGGCCGGCATCGGCCATCCGCGCGTCCCTGATGCTGACGATCGTCATTGTGGGCTGGGCATTGAAGCGGCCGAGTGACCTGGTCAATTCGCTCTTCGCGGCGGCGCTGGTTCTCCTTTTCTGGGATCCGCAGCAACTGTTCCAGGCTGGATTCCAGCTTTCATTCCTGGTCGTGCTCGGCATTCTTCTCGCGTTGCCCGTGCTCGAGCGGTTTTGCGAGGATCTGTTCAGGCCCGAACCCTTCCTGCCGGACCAGTTGCGACCGCGCTGGCGCCACGCTCTGCGCGTGCCTGTGCGCCATCTGCTGGGTCTGCTGCTGACATCCAGCGCCGCGTGGTTCGGCTCGATCCCGCTGGTCGCGTATTATTTTCACATTGTCACGCCCCTGAGCGCGCCGGCGAATGTGGTTGCCGTGCCCCTCTGCGCGCTGGTGCTGGTGAGCAATTTCATCAGCCTGTTGCTGGCGGGCTGGTTTCCCGCCGGCGCGGAACTGTTCAACCACGCCGGCTGGTTTTTGATGGAATGCATCCGCGTGACCAGCCGATGGTTCGCCGGCCTGCCCGGCGCCTGTTACTATGTTCCCGCTCCGAACGGGTTCAGCATCGGTCTGTATTACCTTGTCTTCGCGGCCGTTTTCACCGGCTGGCTCTTCAAACAGCCCCGGCGCGCCTGGAAACTGGCCGGCCTCGTGTTGCTGCTATCGATCTGGTGCTGGCGATGGGAGCGCGAATGGGCCGCCACGCGTGTGACGATCCTGCCATTGAGCGGCGGCGCCGCCGTGTATTGCGACGCGCCCGGCACCCGGAACGACCTGCTCGTTGATTGCGGCGCCATCAACCCGGTCGAGTTCGTGGTGAAACCGTTCCTGCGCGCGCAGGGTGTCAACCGCCTGCCCTGTCTTGTGCTGACGCACGGCGATCAGCGCCAGGTCGGCGGCGCCGAACTGCTTTGCACGCTCCTGCCGATCCGCCACGTCGCAACCAGCTCCGTGCCGTTCCGCTCGCCGGCCTATCGGCGGATCCTCGCCGGGCTCGACAACAGTCCGGATTGCCGGCGCGTGTTGAACCGCGGCGACCGGGTCAATGAGTGGCTGGTCCTGCATCCGGATCGAACCGACCATTTTCCCCGCGCAGACGACAACGCGCTCGTGCTCTTCGGGGTTCCCTGCGGGACGCCCTTGTTGCTCCTGTCGGACCTTGGCAGGCCGGGGCAGGACGTGTTGATCGAGCGCCACCCGGAATTGCGAGCGGACATCGTCGTGGCGGGTCTGCCGCAGCAGGACGAGCCGGTGGGGGACGCCCTGCTCGATGTGGTTCGTCCCAAACTCGTGGTGATTGCGGATTCGGAATTTCCGGTCTCCCGAAGGGCGAGCGCTGCCCTGCGGGCGCGGCTTGAACGGCGGGGCATCCCGATCCTCTATATGCGGGACGCCGGAGCGGTGACCGTTTCGCTGCGTCCCCCGTGTTGGGAGGCAAGGACGATGAGTGGATTGCGCGTGACAGGACAATCAGGGCCGGCCATTTCGATAAACCCGAACTGATGGGGCATAAAAATAGTTGTATGAAAATAGTTGCTGCGATCCATTGCCAGGGGTGATATTAGTTGGGTAGTTTGGCATCGAGCAAATGTGGTTATGATCGGATGCAGCAGACTGTTTCGGGTGGAGCCGGGTGAGGCGAGGGCCGGGGTCCAGGCCTGTGCGGTCTGGAACTGCGCCGGGATACCAGGAGGTTTCCAATGATCCCCCAAGGCACCATCAATGAAATCCTGCATCACAAAGGCACGACGGTCTGGACCATCGGGCCCGAAGCGACGGTTTTTGAGGCGATCCACCTCATGGCGGACAAGAACATCGGCGCCGTGCTGGTCACCGACCAGGAAAAGCTCGTCGGCATCATTTCCGAGCGCGACTATACGCGCAAGGTGGTGCTCAAGGGCAAATCCTCCAAGAAACTGAAAGTTCGGGAAATCCTGTCCGAGCATCTGATCCATGTGACCCCGAAAAGCAGCATCGAAGAATGCCTGCGTCTGATGACCGAACATCGTGTCCGCCATTTGCCCGTGCTCGAAGGCGAAAAAATCGCGGGAATCATTTCCATCGGCGACCTCGTCAACTGGATTATCTCCGCCCAAAGCACGACGATTCGCCAGTTGGAAACGTATATCACAGGGTGTCCCGGTTGATCCGCCCGATTACTGCATGGAGACGGCTCAAGGCCGGCTCCGGGTGAGGGTCACCGAAACGTATCGCGCTTGCGGCAGCGGGAATTTTTTTACCTCGACCGCGACGGCCTGGGGCCGAAATTCACTCAGGATCATGTCCGCCAGGTTCGCCACCAGTTTCTCAATCAGCTTCCAGCTCCGTCCCTGTCCGAATTTGAGCACCCGTTCCGCCAGGGTCTGGTAATTGATGGTCCTTTCGATCCGGTCGCTCAACGAAGCCGAGGCGAAATCGAAGTCGAGATCCACCGTGACGAGCAGGCGCTGCGGCTGAGCCCGTTCCTCGTCGGTCAAGCCGACGCAATAAGAAACTTCCAGATCAACGATGCTGATTCTCGACATGCTTTCCTTAACCTTTCTTCTGCGGTCTGTTTTTCCGTTTCTCCCGAACCGCCGCCAGGAGTGTGCGCGTGGATTTGTTGAGCGGCAGCCTCAGGGCCCGCGCGGGGGTGACCCAGCGGAATTCGCGGGCTTCCTCGTTCAGCGTCACCCGCGGCACCCCCACGGAGCGGCAGGTGTAGTTCAGCAGAATAAAATGGGCCTCGCGATAAAATTCCTTCGATTGGATGCAATCCTGCGCGAGCACGAAACGGACGCCGGTGACGTCGAGGTTCGTCTCCTCCTTGATTTCGCGGCGCAAGGCCTCGACCGACGGCTCGCCCCACTTGATTTTCCCGCCGGGAATCCCCCAGAGATCGGACCACTTGTGCGTGCGGATCATCAGCACCTCGTTCGCCGTGTTAAAAACGAGCGCGCCGACCGTGGCGGTGGGGACGCGCCGCCGGGCGTCCCCGAAACCGGAATCGAACGAGGGCGGGGGTTGGCCTCGATGCAGGTTGTTTTGCTCGAGAATCTGCCGCAACTCACCCAGATGCTCGACAATCAGATCCGGCTTTGCCGCACGCAGTTGCTCGACTGTGTTGTAACCGGTCAGCACCGCGCAGGAATGGATTCCGCCATGTCGGGCGGTCTCGATGTCATGTTCCATGTCGCCGACGAACATCGTTTCCCCGGGCTTCAAATGATGTTCTTGGAGGATCTCGTGGATGATCTTCCGCTTGTCGCGCACCTCGCAATAAGCCTTTTCCAGATACCGCCCGAATCCCGTGCTCGCGGATTGCGCGGCGAAGTGATCGCGGCGGACGGAACTCAGCAAGAAAGCGCGGAGCCGGCGGGTGCGGCAGAATTCGAGGAACTCGCGCGCGTGCGGCAGTTCCCGCACGGAATCCTGAATCTGTTTGAACCGGGTGTGATACCAGGTCTCCAACTGCGGGAGGGCGACGTGAGGCACGTGCCGGTCGTAAAAGATCGTGAACGGCAGACAGAACTCGGCCCGGAATTTTTCGAGGGTCATTTCGGGCCGCCTGGCCTGTGTCAGCACGTAATTCGTCGCTTCCCAGACTGCGGGCAAATCATCCACCAGCGTGCCGGACCAGTCGAAAATGATGTTGCGAATCACGGGCAGAGTGTAGCCGCATTTTCCACGGCGGCAACAGAATCAAACTTTTCCTTTACTCCACCGCCGGCCGGAGCAGATTGGGTGCAAACCGCTGAACCCGTGAAATGTCTCCCTGTTCCAGGAGCCTCGCACCTCGGCGTGATTCAATGCTGATCGCCTTCCACAAACCCTGCGGTGTGCTCTCGCAATTCACCTCCGACGGTTCGCCCAACCGCAGGCTCGCATCGTTCGGGTTTCCCAAGGATGTCTATCCCATTGGCCGGCTCGATGCCGATTCGGAAGGTCTGCTGCTGCTGAGCGACGAACCCGAATTGAACGAGCGCTTGCTGCATCCCAAACACGCGCACGAGCGCGAATACTGGGCCCAGGTCGAGCGCATTCCGGATCACGACGCGCTGCGCCGGCTCGAGCGGGGCGTGATCGTCGCCGGCCGCAAGACGCTGCCGTGCCGGGCCTGGATTCTCGACCCTGAACCGCAATTGCCGCCCCGCGAACCGCCCGTCCGGTTCCGCAAAAGCGTGCCGACGTGCTGGATCGGACTGGAGCTCGTCGAAGGGAAAAATCGCCAGGTGCGCCGGATGACGGCGGCGATCGGGCACCCCACGTTGCGGCTCCTGCGCGTGAGGATCGGGCGGTACACGTTGGGAACGCTTCCGGCGGGAGCCTGGAAGCTCCTCTCCACGCAGGAACACGCGCGGATAGTGGCTTGATCAAAGACATCTTTTCAGCCAGACGAGGGCCGTCAAGATCAGCGCGCCGACGAGCGACATCCAGAGGGCCGATCCGATAAAATACGAGATCGAGATCAGGGCGATTCCACCGAACAGAGGCAGCGGTTCCTTCTGCTTCCAACCAAAAATGGCAAAGCCGGAACCGATGGAGCCCCAGATCAGCGAGGCGATCAGCGTGCTGGAATCCACCGCAAAACTCACGGCTGCCATCATGATTCCGACCTCCAGTCGATCCCCCGGGCGCCGTGGCTTGTGCCAGCGCCTGAATTGCAGATGTTCGATCCGGCCACGAATGATTTTAACGCAAAGCCGCGAAGACGCAAAGGAGGACTGTTCCCGTTTCTCTTCGCGCAACGTCCTGGTGGTGTCCTGCTTTCAACCGGCGTTTGTGCCTCCTGAAACCGTTGGGTGCGCCGCCACCCGTGCGATTGGAAGTGCGGGTCAACACGCACACCGGACTGCGTGTCGAAGACCCACACGGTCGCAAACGTGAGGCTGGAGAAGGTTCGAACGCGACGTGACAGGGTTGCGCGCAGCGACTGGTGCTTNNCTGCGGCTGATGCTTCGCATACAGCCGCGCTCCTGACCTTCAGATCCAATCACACCGCCGGCGTCCTTGGGTCTTTGCACCGTCCACTCTTTGGGTACATAATCGGCCGGCTGCGAATTGAGGTACCATGCCTAATCCAGATTATGTGCGCGACCAGGTCGATGGGGTTTTGCTGTCAGTGAAACTCCAGCCGCGCGCGTCGGCCGATGAAATCGGCGAACTCCTGGGCGGCGAGTTGCGCATCAAAGTCACCGCCCCCCCGGTGGATGCGGCCGCCAACGAGGCGCTCATCCGTCTGCTCGCCGGCATTCTGGATTGCGGACGCAACCGGATCGAATTGGTTCGCGGTCGGACATCGCGGCATAAGCTGATCAAACTGCATGGGTTCACTGCGGAGGAAGCGCGGAGGAAGCTGCGCGGTCGCTCCGGATCGGAGTCCCGGGCCCAGGGCACATCCTGAGGGCGTGTTGTCCAAACCAAGCGCACGAGCGCGGACAGCCATGTCCGCGCGAATCCTGGATGCAGGGGGATGGGAGGAATTCCCGCGACATATCCCCTGTGCGGACTCAGCGGTCTTCCTCGTATTCCAACGCCCGAAGTTCAGAGTGGCGCTTTTGCAGGTTTGGCCAGGTTTCATTGTGGGCAAACTGGGAACGCCGCACCTTCGAAGACGAGGTCGCTCAAACGGGTGCTGGGTATAAGAGGCAGGATCTCGATGCGGGTCCTGCCAAGTTCATATCAAAACTGTCCTCCCGTATTCTCGGTGGGGTGAACACCCCATGGCGCCAGCCAAGGATTTCGACTTACAGTTGTCGCCTAATGAAAAACAAAGAGCTGATCACATTTTACCAATTCCCGGATGAAGCTATTGTTTAAAATCGCTGTTTTACGTGTGTGTTCACAGGCGGTGCCCTATCCATGCGCGCACAAATAGCGGCCCCACCCCCGATTTCCGCCTATCAACCGCTTCCCGCCGCGCAGCTTGACCAGTTGCTGGGGCCCATTGCGCTTTATCCCGACCCATTGATTGCCCAAATCCTGCCGGCGTCCACATTACCCACGCAAATCGTGCTGGCCGACCGTTATATCAGTGGCGGTGGCGCCACCAACCAGATTGACCAGCAGCCCTGGGATGCCAGCGTCCAAGCGATGGCCCGATATCCAGATGTATTGAAATGGATGGATGATAACTTGAATTGGACGACGGAACTGGGACAGGCTTTTCTCAATCAACAGCAGGCGGTGATGGATTCCATCCAACGGTTGCGCGCGTCGGCTTCCAAATTAGGCAACTTGCAATCCTCCCCACAGCAACAGGTGATTACTGACGGCGGCGACATTGAAATTGTTCCAGTTGACCCACAGGTGATTTATGTGCCGGTCTATCAGCCAGACCAAGTTTATTATGACACTGCGGATGGTTTGCCTTTCATGACCTTCGGCATCGGCTGGCCGATTGGCGCGTGGCTGGATTGCGATTTTGATTGGGGCAACCACAATCTCATTGTCTGGGGGCGTGACCATCCACGTCCGTCCAAGTGGTGGCATGAGACCTCGCGTCAGCGGAACCTGGGTCACACGACGGTCTGGCGTCCGGACAATCATCCGGGCGCAGTCGCGGCGAATCGTGGCGACCGGGGCTGGAATAAAAATCCGATTGCGCGTCCGGCGACTGCGGCTGTCGCTCGACCAGGACCGGCGCACCAAGTTCCGCAACGCGCAATTAATGTTCCCCGACCCACGCCGGCTCCCGTTGAACATTCTGAACCCATCAGCCGACCGGAATCAAACGGCGCGTTCATCGGCATACAAAGTTCGCGCGATACGAGAACTTACAGCAATCGTGGCCAGCAAAGCATGCAGACGATCACCCGTTCAGCACCAGTTTCGCGGCCAGCACCATCTTTCGGCGGCGGGGGCGGCAATGGCCATAACTCAGGTCAGCAAAGGCGTTGATTTTTTATTCCCATGATTTTCAAAAATATTTATTGCCGATGAAAATGGACCTACTCACATCGTGGCGTCAGGCTCAGATGGCGGCGGTTGTACTGGGTTTGGCCCTCCCGGCTTATGTATCTGCGGCGGCGGAGCAGACTTTTGCTTCACCGGAGGCGGCCGTCAACGCCCTGGTGTCGGCGGCCAGGAATCATGACACGAATGCCCTCCATTCGATTTTCGGGCCGGAAGGACATGATTTGATTTCGCCGGATGCCGTCCAAGCCACCGAAGGATTCAGGCTGTTCGTCCAACGCCTGACGGGAAAGACGCAGTTAATCAATCATTCGGATTCCAATGTAACATTGGAAATTGGAGTGGACAGCTGGCCGTTTCCCATTCCCCTTGTCAAACAGGACGGAGAATGGTTCTTCGATACCGTAGCGGGCAAGGAAGAAATCCTCAATCGCCGCATCGGCATGGACGAAATAGGCGCGATCAATGTCTGCAACGCGTATGTCGACGCCCAGCGCGAATATGCCAGCCTGGATCGCATTGGGGATGGAGTGTTTGCCTACGCGCAGTTCCTGCGAAGCATGCCCGGCACACACGACGGCCTTTTTTGGCCGGCGAAACCGGGTGAGGAGTTGAGTCCATTGGGACCGCTCGTCGCGGAGGCCCGCGTGGAAGGTTATCATCGCACTGCCAAATTGTTGAACGACGAGCAGGCGCCTTATCACGGCTACTATTTCAAAATCCTGACACGCCAGGGAGAGCACGCACCAGGCGGCAAGTATGGTTACATCATCAACTGCCATATGATTGCCGGATTTGCCCTCGTCGCGTGGCCGGCCGAATGGGGCAACACGGGCGTGATGACATTCATCGTCAATCAACAAGGCAAGGTCTATCAAAAGAACCTCGGATCCAAGACCGCGAAAACTGCCAAGGCCATCACCACTTATGACCCCAACGACACTTGGACTCCGTCACAGTAAAGTTGGAGAACTTAACTGAAGCTGGCGGCTTCAGGGCCGGGCTTTCCGGTCGCTGATCTCGGTTGCCAACATCGGCTGGTTGCCGGTTAAAGCCTCGTATTTTTCGGCCATCCACCAGCCGACCAGGGCCACCACCATGCCCGCCAGCAAGTCCACGAAGTAATGAAAACGCAGATACATCGTGGAAAGCCAAAGCATTAGGCACGGCGTCAAAACCCACCAGAACCGCCGCCGCCAATGCTGCCAGTCAAACAACAGCAGATACAGTGACGCCGCCAGGTGCACGCTGGGGAATGCATCCATACAGTTGCTCACGTCGTTCACCATCTTGAGCGTCCAGTCCAGCAGCCACGGACCATGCAGCGGCGTTTTAAAGGTCATCCAGCGAAGCGGGCCACCAGCCGGCAACACCGTGTAGCCCATGAACGCCAGCCCATATATCGTGAACAAGCCCACAATGCACTTGCGGAACAGCCGGACATCCCGAATGCAATAATGTCCCGGCCCCGCAATCAGGTAGTAAAAGAAAAACAGGTAGCCCGCCATTGCCAAATCTTCCAGCCACGGTTTCAGCCACGGTTCCCAGGTCACGGCAGGCGTTTCACCTAACAAAGCCCGGTCCCATTGCAGCAGCAGGCAGTCCACCCCGGGATTGCCCAGTAATGGCATCGCCACGCCCATGGCATAAAAACTGATGCCCATCGCCGCCGGATAAAACAAAAGCCGCACCCGCCAGCGCCAGGGTGTCAGGTTCCGTTCCGCCCAGAACAAAATGCCCATACCCGCCAGCAAACACCCCCAAAAAACAAGCGACCAGCCCCGCGCTGCGCCGCCCTGCGCAAATAATCGCAACCCGGTCAGCAAAAGAAAAGTTCCGAACACCCATTCATGCGGCAAAACTGCGCCCACTTTATGCCGCCATTTATTTTTACAGGCCATAGAATTCAGCACCGAAATCAAAATCGCAATCACGCCATCATCCGTCACAGACTCTGACAAACCGGATTGCTGCGGCCAATTAAAATCAAGAACCTGACTTTTAGTACAACAGGAAACCTCCGGCTCTGCCGGAGGACTCCTGGAGGGGTTGGTCGCGTGGAAACATCTGCCCACCGTTATCCGATCCTTATCTTCCCGGCTTGGCGGATGCATGAAGCCATGAAGGCCACTTGGGGTGAACACCCCATATCGGGCGCAACGTTGCACAGCCTATTCTCCCTCTATGAAATGCAAAATATTCTTCCAGAACCAAAACCATAAACCGACCCGTACATCACGGCCAACTGCGGCTGCGGACTTAAACCAAAGCGGAATTGATTTTGCGCCGTCGGCGGACGAAGTGGCCAGAAGGGCATGCTTCAATGATACGAACCCGGGTTCGCGGCTCGGGCACGAGGTCCAGCATTGGTTGGCGGCGGAGGCAGAATTGATCGCGGAAGGCAAACTCACTCGTGTTCATAGGTTTCACAACCAGACGTAAAACAGATTTCATCGGCAACCAACGGAAAAGAACAACATCGACCCTCCACCGTCGTTCCGCCGAGCCTGCATTCGGGCTCGGTTCGACCAGCCAAGCCTTCCTCAGGGCCACATTCCACAAAGTCCCCTCCGACGGCCAGCCGAGTCAGGTAATCACGCTGGCGGCGTGGGTTTGGTCGCGGCCTATTCTTCGCAGGCTTCCAGAGACGGGATTTTCATCAGGGCGCGCTTGGCGTAGGCGCGATGCGCGACCTTGCTGTTGTGGCCCAAAGCCTCTTGCGCGAATCGTTCGGGGTACCGCCGCGGCAAAACACAGTGCCAATAGCGCTGGATTGACCACGGATCAATCTTCAAAACATTGAAATTCTGGTGGTTTTACGGCTGCCAGATCGCGCGGTAGAACTGCGCGGCGGACGACATGGTATTGGTAAGATTCAAAGTGCCGGTGGCTGGCGTATGGGTGGAAATCGTGATCCAATTCGCCAAGGCCAGATTGGTGGACATTTGAATCATGTAAGGCACGCCGGGCTGGCCTTGCAACTGGAAGACGAACGGGCCGGACGACGATTGCGGCGGAGGCAGCGTGGCCAGCGAAGGCGCCACCGGCGCGAGCTGAAGCACCGTCGCCGAATACGGCGGGAACGTGGCCGTGAAATTGGAGCCGGCGACCGCAAGATTGTTGGTGGCGATGTCCAGCGCGGCGGCGGGACCGTTGAAGAACGCGGCCTGATCTTGCGGGATGCCATACGAGTAAGTGATCGCATTGGCGGCTGGCACATAACCGGTGAGGTTGATGGCGGCATTGAGGTTGGTGTAACAACTCTTGTTAATCACGAGCAACGTCAAACAACCGTTGGCCCGCCGCGCGGCGTAAGCGGAAAGCAATTTGTAATCACTGGAGGCGGTGACGACCGTGTCGCCCCCGCTGGCGAAGTATTTCATCAGCTTGCCGCAGTAGTATGCCGGGTAGCGGTTGACGGCCGTGTTGCCCAGTCCCGCCACGATGCCGAGATCCCCGTAAACATTCCCGGTGTTGGAATCGGTGCGCCAGCTGTAGAGCGTATTGTCGGAATCGGTGATGTCGGCCTGCCCGTTACGCAGGTCCCACCACAACCGCGAGTTGAACTCGGTCTGGAGAATCTGGCCAATGCTGTCAGCCCAGAACAGGCCGCTCACCAGGCTCACCAGTTGACGGTCATTGCCGCCGCTGCCATTTTCAGTGACATCCAGTTCCACATTGGTGCTCAGACTGCCCAGATAATCCACCAGCATCATTCGCAAATTGTTCGCGTTCACCGTCCAGACCGGGGAGTAGAGCAGGTCGCCCATGTCGCTGTTGCCAGGCCCATAGGTGTGGTCAATTAAGAAATCGCAGATACAGCCATTGGTCAGCATCGTGTGCAGCATCACCGGCGTCCAGCCGTTGTGTGTCACGCCGGTGACGGGGTTGACGACCGGATGATTGGTGTAATTGGCCGTGCCGTCTTCAGTGACATCCGCCGACGAGCCGATTTTGATGGTGGGATCCACCGCCTTCATGGCGGTGTAGTATTGTTTGAAACGCATGGCGTAGGTCCAGGGATCATGCGGCTGCCAGGGCGTGCCGGTGTGATAGATGAAGGCCAACACTGCGCAGGCGCGGTTCGCGCACGGCGGCCAGGACGGCGGCGACTTCCTGGCGGCTCAACACCAAGCTCGGTCGGACGAACCGCAGAATTGCCTTGAGCCACGTTTCGGATAGTGCTCACCTATCACCGGAAGAGACTGATTTTATGCGTCTGAACCGAATCATCTTGGGATTTCTGCTGGGTCTATTGTCAACGAGTGGACCGAGGCTGCTGGGCGCGGAGGATTGGATCCGGCCGGTAACGCCGAACGCGTCTCCGGAGGCGGTGGCGTTGTTGAAGTTCCTCCACGGCATTTCCGGCACGCACACGCTGACCGGCCAGCACAATTATCCCAACACGAAGGACGCTTCCACCCGGGAGGCACTCCAGGTTTCCGGCAAGGTCCCGGCGATTTTCGGCCAGGACTTCGGGTTTGCCGCGCCGGGAGACAAGGACGCGGTTTCTGCCCGGCCGGACATCATCGCCGAGGTCAAGCGGCAGTACGAGAAGGGTTCGATCATCACGCTGTGCTGGCACGCGGTGCGCCCCACCGAAGATGAGCCGGTGACATTCCGGGGCAGCGTGCAGGGGAAGCTCACTGATTCGCAATGGAACGATCTGATCACGCCCGGGACGGAGCTGAACCGGCGCTGGTGCGCGCAGGTGGATGTGATTGCGGGGTACTTGAAACAACTCCAGGATGCGCACATTCCGGTGTTGTGGCGGCCCTACCATGAAATGAACGGTAACTGGTTCTGGTGGGGCGGACGACGCGGAGATCGCGGTACGACGGTGATTTACCGGCAACTGTTCGACCGGCTTGTCAATCATCACAAGCTCAATAATTTGATCTGGATCTGGAGCGTGGACCGGCCAAGCACTCCGGAGCGGCAATTTGCCGACTTTTTTCCAGGCACCAACTACTTCGACGTTGCAGCCTTGGACGTCTATCGTCGGGATTTCCAGCAATCTTACTACGACGACCTGCTCAAGCTGTCGGCAGGAAAGCCGATCGCCCTGGCCGAGGTGGCCCCGGCGCCGACGATTGACATCCTCCGGCAGCAACCGAAGTGGGCGTGGTGGATGATCTGGGCGCAGATGGCAAGAGGGAGGGACACCGCGACGGCTGGCGCATTGCGGGATCTGGTCAACGACCCGCGATCGTGGAGCTTGAGCGATCCGGCGTATCGCGAAGCCATCACCCCGATCCGGGCCGCGTCCGGCCTGCCGCCGCTGAACCCGGCGCCGGAGCCGCCGGCCCAATAAGGGTGGTACCACTACGGTGAAATCCATGCGATATTCCGGCAAGACCCGATAGACGAGATCATGAAGAGCGCGGCGAGTCATTGGCTGGCTGTTGTCATTGTCGCGATTGCGACCGGAACGGAGGAGGCTGTTGCGCAGGCGGAGACCGTCCACGCGGCCACCAACACCGTTCAGGGATTGAGCATGCCTGAGGCACAGGATTTGCCGTCCCGACCCGACATGCCGGATCCGCTGGTGCTCGACAGCGGCGGGAAGGTGGTGGACGCCGGCCAATGGAAAGCGCGCCGCGAGCAGATGAAGCGGGTCCTCGCGCATTACCTGACCGGAACCATGCCACCGCCGCCGGGAAACGTGATCGGGCACGAGTTGGCCTCGCGAACGGTGCTGCACGGAACCGTCAACTTCAGACGAGTTCGGCTGACGTTCGGTCCCGGGAACAGCCTTGGATTCGAGGTGGCGGTATTCGTGCCGACGGCCGGAGACAAATCGTTTCCGACATTCATTCAGCCTTCGTTTTATCCCACGCCGGGCAGCCAACCGTCCAACGCTCCGCCGGCCACCGGCGCAGGAATGCAGCCGTCCAATGCCGCTCCTGCGAATGCCGCCGAGCCATCCACCAACAATCTTTCGACGCAGACAGTGCCGGGCAGAGCTGCAAACATGGCCGATCCCGATATCGCGGCCAAAAGCTATGCGGAACTGTTTCGCCGGGGCTACGCCATCGTGACCTACAACTACCAGCAATGCGGGGCGGACAAGGCCGACTGTCGCGGCACGGGGTTTTTTCCCGCCTACCCGGGCTATGACTGGGGCGATCTGGCGGCGTGGGCCTGGGGCATGTCGCGCGTGGTGGATTACCTGCAAACCCAGCCGTTCGCCGACAAGACCCGGTTGATCGCCGTGGGCCACTCGCGGCTTGGCAAAGCCACGCTGATCGCCGGCGCGTTCGACGAACGCTTTGCGATGGTCGCCCCGGTCGGTTCCGGGTGCGCCGGAACGGGTGCGTTCCGGTTCAATGGCGACCTTCGCGGGGGAAAGCAGGGGCTGGAGGACTTCACCCGGAGGTTTCCGCAACAGGTTTGCCCCCGCCTGGCCCAGTTTTCGGGACAGGTGGACAAGCTGCCGTTTGATCAACACTGGCTGATCGCGTTGGTCGCCCCGCGTCCGCTGATTTCAGCCGAAGCGCTCGCCGACACGGCCTGCAACGGCAACGCCGTGAAGCAGTCCTTCATCGCGGCCAAACCGGTGTATGAATTTCTGGGCGTTCCGGACCACCTTGGCGTCCATTTCCGCCCCGGCGGCCATGCATTCACCGAGGACGACTGGGAAGCCATCCTGGATTTTGCCGATCAACGGCTTCGCGGCCTCGCCGCAGCAGAGTCCTTTGACCGGTTTCCGCCGCCCGAACAGCTCCACTAAACTGCGGTTGCGGGCACGGCTCCGAGGCGCCGCGGCCGACCCGAGTCAGGGTTGGGCCTTCAGAATTTCGAGGCACTCGATCATCGATCGCCCGTCGTGGTAGCCGGACTTCCAGATCGAGGCCTTGTCTCCTCGCGGAGATCCTTGAGCCGTGACGATCTCGAACCATTCCCCGCGCTTCCAGTCTGTCTGGTGCTTCTCGACCCAGCCATAGGTTTTTTCGAAAATGCGGAGATATTTGGGATCGTGCGTCAGGCGATGCATCTGGAGGGCGGCGACCAGCGCTTCGGCCTGGACCCACCAGGTTTTATCCCGATTATCGGCCGGCTTGTTGAAGGCGCCGGAGGTGAAAAAGCCGCCCTGGTCTTCGTCGCAGCCGTACTTCATCGCATAATCGAACAAGGCGCGATAAACGTCCAGCAACGGGTAATTCGAGATGCCCGCCGCATCACACGCGTCGATCAGCAGCCAGATATTCTCCAGATCATGCCCGTAAGAAACCCGGGCGAAATTGCCGGTGAGCACCGGCTCCCAATTGCGCCGATACTTGTCCGTGCACGCGCCGAGATCCTTCCGCACCACGGCACTGCTCTCGATGGCGATCAATTCCAGCAGACGCTCGCGTGCCAACGGCAACCGGCTTGCCCGATAAAAACACGTCATTGACTCCAGCAGATGCAGGTGCGTGTTCATCAGTTTGAAGTCCGACCTGCCCATATAGGACATTTCATCCGGAGGCGCGGGCGTCCAATCCTCGTTGAACGATTCCAGGTAACCGCCGTAGGTTTTGTCGTGCGCCTTTTCCTCCAATAAATTGAAAAGCCGGGTGGCGAGGTCCAGGGCCTCCTTGTCTCCGGTGGCCAGATAGTATTCCGACAGGGCGTAGAGCGCAAAGGATTGGCCGTAGAGATGCTTCTTGCGCCACAACTTCTGTTCGCCGGTCACATCGACCTGCCAGTAAAAGCCGCCGTATCGCGGATCCCACATTTTCTCCTTCAAGAAGCGATAACCCGAGGCCGCCGCGTCCAGGTATTCCCGGCCCCCGTAACCGGCGCGTGCCAGGCGGGAGTAGAACCAGACCATGCGCGCCTGGGTGACGATCATTTTGGTTCCGGGCCCTTTCGGCCGGCCTTCGAGATCGTGGTTGAGGATATAGCCGCCATTGGTCCGATCGATCGTGTTCGGAAACCAGAACGGGACGATGTTCTGTGTGAGGTTGGTTTCGAGCCGGGGCCGGTAGTTCTGCGCCACCGCCGCCAGGTCCTGGCCGCAAAGGTGCGGTCCGGAAGCGAGCACCGACGCAAACAGCAGCCCGACGCCCATGTGGAATCGCATGGATTGATTTTACAATAGTGGCATTCCCAAGGCGAGACCCTGTTTGTTGCGAATGCCAGCAGATTCCGTCAACGGCGCGCGCGTTGGGCGGATGCCGGAGCCGTCGAAAGACACTCCGGGGTGAGCCGGGAGCGCCCCGCGAGCAGAGACGAATTGCTTGGAAGGATTGCATTGCCGGGTGCGGTTCTCGTAATCTTGTGCAACGCAACCCCCCGGCTGGGCGGCGCGATTGACCCATCGATCCTCCGCCACAACCGCAATAAGGCCGGAAAACCCGGGATTGGATTGCGTCAACGATTACATGAAATATCGCATTGCACTTCCGCTGACGACGCTGTTGCTGTTCTCCGCTTGCGCAGCCGAACCACCCGCCAACCCGCGCGCGAACTCGAAGGCGAAGGCGATCCTCCTCTATCTTCAGAGCCTCGAGCCGCGTACCGACAAGCGGTTGGTATCCGGCCAATTCTCCAACTTCGGGGCCGGGGCGAACGTGCGCCTGGTAACCGAGATTCATGACAAAACGGGTCACTGGCCCGGGCTGTTGGGGGCCGACTACGCAGGCCAGGGCGGCATCAGCCCCGGGGCGCCCAACAAGGCGGCGATTGCGTATTGGAACGAGGGCGGACTGGTGACGATCAGCGCGCATCTTTACGACCCTGCCCGGACAAACCAGGACGGGGGCGGGCTGCGCGACACGGGGGTTGACCTTGAGACGTTGCTTGCGACCAACACCGAAACGCACGTTCGTTGGATGCACGAACTCGACCGTGTGGCCGACGGTTTGCAGGAGCTCAAGGAGGCGGGTGTGGTGGTGCTCTGGAGGCCGTTTCACGAAATGAACGGCGGCTGGTTCTGGTGGGGCGGCCATGACCCGGAAACCTTCATTAAACTTTGGCGCCAGATGTTTGACTATTTTTCCACCACAAAAGGATTGGACAACCTCCTTTGGGTTTATGCTCCGAATCATGGCACCAACACCGCCGCCTACTATCCCGGCGACCGTTATGTGGATCTGGTTGGGCTGGACGCTTACACCGACTTTGTAGATACCAACCACATCCGGGGCTACGCGCAAGTGGCGCGGCTGAACAAACCCTTCGGCTTTACCGAATTCGGCCCGCATGGTCCGGAAAATCCACCGGGCAACTACGACTACCTCCGATTCATCCAAGGTATCCAGAGCGATTTTCCGCGAACGGTCTTCTTCATGAGCTGGAACGCCCGATGGAGCCTGGCCCGGAATACCAACACGACTGAATTGTTGAATCACCCCTGGATCGTCAACCGGGAAGATCTGCCCAAGGGCATTGCGGGGAACCCATAAGCCTCCTTTCCGGGAACCGAGCCTCCGTAACCGCCGTGTTGAAACGGCGGAGGTCGCCACTGCGGGATGGGTCCGCCAATTCACATTGGCGGCTGCAGGATTTCATGGCCCCGATGCGCTCCCGATCTTAAGAGTCGAAGCTTCCAACCTTTCCCATCTTCGTCTCCGTCCGTGAAAACACTGAACCATTTTGCGTAATTCTACTACTTGTGAGTCATTCCAGGCTAAGCGAAATTGATTAGGGTTTTACAGGATGACCGGTTGAAGTCTCGCCTGGGAAACACCCAATGAATGAATAAAGTGATTTGGAATACGTGTTGGTTGTGCATGGCCGTGAGTGTCACGGGAATGGCGGCGACGATAGAAAACGGCGGCTTTGAAACAGGCAATTTCTCCGGCTGGACCCTGCAAATGGCGAAATCCATCCCCGGTTTGGCCAACCACGAAGCCCCCACCGGATGGGCCGCCGTGGATTCACGGCTTCCCGGCCCCATCCTGCCGGAATCCGGACACCACTTTGCGGCTCTCAGCATCGGAGGCCCCTCGACATTCGGCGGGGGCAGCGCGCCGGCCAGCGTCGATCTGAGCCAGATCCTCTCGCTGCAAAAAGGCGACATGGTGTCGGGCTGGGCCCTGGTTTCCCAACCCGAAACCCTGAATTCCCCGGGCCACGAGCAGAACGCCGCCGGAGGGTCTTATTCTCCAAGCCGCCGCCAGCCGGCGCAGGAGTCAGCCTGGGTCAGAGTTCTCGATGGTTCGGGCGCCGAGATCGCCAACCCCTGGGATGCAGTCCTGGTGGACGAACCCAAGGCTCCGGCCTGCAGCGTTAAGACCGGCACGTGGGAATTCTGGCAATGGCAGGCGCCTGCAACAGGCTCGTACACCCTCGAATTGGGGAGCACCGCAGGGAAACGGGCTCCTTTCTCCGATGAAGCCTGTTTCGACGGGATCCACGTGCATTCGATTCCCGAACCGAACGCCCTGGGTTTGCTCGTGATCGGATTCGGCCTCTTCGCGGCCGCGGGGCTTCGCAGATCCTAGCGCGCGCAGGACAGCACGCGGCTCAGGCAGGGCCTTCACCCACCTGGAATCGGACAAAACGGCGGATGGTGAGTTCGTCACCCAGTTGTTTCGCGACGGAAGCGACGTGTTCCTTGACGCTGATTTCCGAGTTCTTCTTCACGAACCCCTGATCCACCAGGCAGGTGGTCTGATAAAACTTCTCGAGCTTGCCCTCGACGATCTTTGCGAGAGCCTGCGGCGGCTTGTTCTTCACCTGTTCCGCGGCGATTTCCTTTTCCTTGACGACAACGTCGGCTGGCACCTGGTCGCGTGATACAACGGAGGGAGCGCCGGCGGCGATTTGCAGCGTGATGTCTTTCACCAACTGTTTGAACTCATCGCTGGCGACCGTGCTTTCCTTCCCGGCGCTCACCTCGGCCAACACGCCCACTTTCGCGCCGGTGTGGATGTAACCGGCGACGAGCCCGTTGCCACTGACTTCCATGCGGGCGTGGCGGGCGATCTTGATGTTCTCCCGGATCTTCGCCACCGCCGCCTCGCGGTCCGCCTCCAGGTTCGCATGAGGATCCGTGGCGAGCTTTATGGCGATGTCGTCGGCGAACGCGCGGAACATCTCGTTGCGCGCAACGAAGTCGGTCTCGCAGTTGACTTCCACAATCACTCCCAGCCGTCCGCCCGGTGCGAGGTGCTGGGCGATGATGCCTTCCTTCGCCTCGCGCGAAGCCTTCTTGGCGGCCGTGGCCGCGCCCCGCTTGCGCAGGATATCCACGGCCGCATCCAGATTGCCACCGGCCTCCGTGAGCGCCCTTTTGCAGTCCATCATGCCGGCGTTGGTCATTTCACGGAGTTTCGCGACACTTGCAGCGGTTATTTCAGCCATATAAATCGTTCTGAGTTGAGGGTTGAAAGAGTTGAGGCGTATTCGGCACCCCGGAACGCTCGGATGGGATCCGGCTCAAGCCTGCGGACTCGCGGGCACCGTGGCGTCGGCGGCACTTTGCGCCGTTGATTCCGAAGTCGCCGCGGCCGCGGGGGCTTGCCCGGCCGGTTCCTCGGCCTGCTTGCGCCGGGCATACTTGGCTTCGTACTCCGCCCAGGCGCGCGTGATGGTCTGACCCACCGTCGTCAAAACCATCCGCACCGACCGAATCGCATCATCGTTGCCCGCGATGGGATAATCGACCAGATCGGGATCGCAGTTGGTATCCACGATGGCGACGACGGGGACCTTGAGGCGGCGTGCCTCGGCGACGGCATTGTGTTCGCGTTTGATGTCCACGACAAAAATGGCACCGGGGTATTTGTCCATGGCGCGGATGCCGTCGAAATACTTGAGCAGCCGGGCCGCTTCGCGGCGCAGGACCGACTGTTCCTGTTTGACGTAATTGTTGATGCTGCCATCGGTTTCCATCTTCTCGATCTGCTTGAGGCGTTGAATGGAGCGCTTGATGGTGTTGAAATTGGTCAGAGTGCCGCCGAGCCAGCGTTCGGTCACGTAATACTGGCCGCATTCCTTTGCGGTTTCCTTCACCGCCAACTGCGCCTGCTTTTTCGTGCCGACAAACAGCACTCGTTCACCTTTGCCGACGACGGTGGCCAGAAAGTCACAGGCGGCTTCCAACTGGGTGAGCGTCTTGCTGAGGTCGATGATGTGGATGCCGTTGCGGGCATCGAAAATAAACGGCTTCATCTTGGGATTCCACCGTTTGGTCTGGTGTCCGAAATGGACGCCTGATTCCAACAATTCCTTCACGCCAATACTGATCACACATTTCCTTTGGTTGAGACCCCGGAGTTTTTCGGGGCATCCCGCGGAACACGGGATTGGTTTCGATGTTATTGTGGCCTCAAGCCTCGTGCGTGAGTCGCTTCAACGCGACCGGTGCCGCAGCGAAGGCCGGCGTTTACCCGAACGCAGCAGTCAAGGCCGTTCACCCTCCGGCAACCGCCAAATATTCGCCGGTTCCCGAAAGGGCCGATCACAATAGCAGAGTCCACGCGAGTGGCAACCGTTATTTGGGCCCGTTTTTGGGCCCGTGAACCGGGAAAGGGGGGTGACAATTCGGGGCGCGGGAGTCAACGGGAGGATGAAATACCACCGGCATGGGCGGGAACGGGGCGGCCCGTCCGTTGTGCCGGCGCTTCCCGCGCGTCGTTCCGAGGAGGGCGGTTGCGATCAGCGCGCGATCCCGGTCCCTTCGCAGGCGGGACAGGCTGGCGGCGCATTGCGGATCGAGTGGTAAATGTAATCCTTCAGCTTGGCGCGGCGCAACTTGAGCTCCTCAATTTCCTGATCGGTCGCGAATTCGATATCTTCCTCGATGCGATAGATCGTGTCATCGAGGTGGTGATATTCGTCGAACATTTTCCGGAAGTGTTCGTCAGCGCCCTTGAGGCGGCGGATGACTTCGCGATGCTCGGGAAACTCTCGCAGGATTGGGTGATGAAGGTCCATGGGTGTAATCTCCTTTTTTAACGGGTTCGGGTGTCAACGGCGGATGAACGGAAACACGAAACAGCGTTTCCACGGAAGTAAACGGGCTGGTGTTGCTGGGTTCGGAAGCAGGCCGTCATGCCGTTGGCACCGGCCTGGAGACACAGGGGCAATTCGTGTCTTTTCAAGTCCATTCGCAGTTCGCTGCTTTGCGATCCGAATCCATCGTACTCAGAGACGCGCGTCCGTAAAGCCTTTTCTGCCCGTGACTGAACGTCCGCCGGAGCAAATGTAACCCAAATCCCCCGAAGCGCCAGTCGGGCGAAGCGGTTTTCATCCGATCAGCCCTCCAGGATCCTCGACACTTCCATGCCGATGAGGCAGACGTCATCCGCGAATTGACCGTCCGACGAGAAATTCCGGATCTCGGTGAGCAGTGCGTCGAACAGGGGGGAGGCGGCGAGATGGAGGCGCTGTTGCACGCCGGCCACCAGCAGGCCCTGGCTGTACAGCGCGTGCCCGGCGTCCTGGACTTCGTAGAGACCATCCGTGAACAGCATGACGAGGTCCCCGGCAGACAGTTTCACCTCCGAGGTCTCGTAAGCGGTGCCTTCCAGCAGGCCCAGTGCGGCCTGGCTCTTGCCCCCGAGGTTCGCCAGCGGCTCGACTTTTCCCGCTCCGCGCCGCAAATGCAACGGCTTGGGATGGCCGGCGTTCGTGTAGCGCATCGTCCCGGTCCTCGCGTCCGCCACGAGATAGAAAGCGGTCGTCAGCAGCAGCGTGCCGGCATGCTTCAGGATGGCGTGAAGCTCACGGTTCAGTTGCGTCAGAAACTGGCCGGGATTGCCCGCCGCCGGCTTCAATTCCTCCACCAGCGCCCGTACCATCGCCGTCACCAAAGCCGAACGGACCCCGTGACCCGCAACGTCGCAAATGAACACCCCAACCTCCGTGTCGGACAGGGCCGAGACGGCGAAAAAGTCCCCACTCACGGTTTCCGCGGGCAGGTAACGGTGGGTGAACTGGAGCGCGCTGTCGGCCGCAGCCGCCGCGGGCGGGAACACCGGGTACTGCTGCGGCAGCAGCGTGAGCTGAATTTCACGAGCCCACTTGAGGTTCTCCTCCATCTGCTGGTTTTTGGACCGCAGTTCCTTGCGGCTTTGGGCCAGAAGGGCGTTGGCGCGACGGATCCGTTCCTCCGCCATGTGTTGCTGGGTGATGTCCCAGAAAATTCCCTGCAGGCCGATGATTTTGCCGTCGGCGTTGTACAACGGCGTCTTGACAACCCGGACAATGGTTTTGTCCTGACCGTGCGGCTGATGTTCCTCGATGATTTCGTAGGTCTGGCCCGTTTCCATCACGCGAAGGTCGTCCTTCTGATATTTTTCGGCCAGTTCCTTCGGGAAGAAATCGAAATCGGTCTTGCCGACGATGTCCCCCAGTTTCATCTTGAAATGCCTGCAGTATTGCTGATTGGCAAAAGTGAAGCGGCCGTGAATGTCCCTCCGGAAGACGTTCTGAGGCAGGGTCTCGACAAGCGAGTGGTAGAGGGCTTCCGAATTCCGCAGATCCTCCTCCGCCTGCCGCCGCTGGGTGATGTCTTCGACCGTGCCCTCGTAGTAGAGCAGCTTGCCCTGCGCATCCCGAATGGCCCGGCAATTCTCCGAAATCAAGATCATGCTGCCGTCCTTGCGATAGATCTGCGACTCGAACCCGGTGATCGTGTCCTGTTGCTGCATCAGTCCCACAAACTCATCGCGCCGGCCTTCGCTCACATAAAGCCGCCGACCAATGTCCGTGAGACTTTGCATCAACTCCTCGGGCGAGGCGTAACCGTAAATGCGCGCCAGGGCGGCGTTGGCCAGCAGATAGCGGCCGTCGGGCGTCGTCTGAAAAATGCCCTCGACGAGATGATCGAACACGCTGTGATACTTTTCCTCGGCCGCAAGCAACGTCATGTCCATTCGATGCCGCTCCACCGCGTACCGAATCGATCGTTCCAGCCAGCCGGGCGTGAGCTGGCTTTTGACCAGATAATCCTGCGCGCCCGCCTGCACGGCCTCCACGGCGACGATCTCGTTGTCCGCGTCGCCGGCGGCAATGATGGGCAACCGCGGAGCTTTGGCTTTCAAAAGGGAAATGTTGGCCAGGCCGGCGCCATCCGGCAGAGACACGTCGAGCAGCACGACATCGAAATCGTCTCTCGTCAGAATCCCGTAACCGGCGTGCAGGTCGGGCGCGGACGAGAGTTCCGTGGACAGATCGCGCGCCTGGCCGAGCATGTCACCAAGCGAACGGGCAAACCCGGCATCATGCTCGATCAGCAAAATCTTCAATCGGTCTTCCGACATAACAGCACCCACTGAAACCGGGTCCAGGCCAGGAAAACACAGATGGTGCTTAAGACAGGATGACAGCATCCCCCGACCTCGGCAAGTGCTTTGGCGCGACGGTGCTCCGCCGGTGGTGTAAGAGTTGTTGTG
>PLQC01000151.1 GCA_003159675.1 Limisphaerales bacterium | reverse complement strand
CGGCCCAAGATCACGTGCAACGTGCGCATGAACACGCGCGAGCTCAAACAACACTGCCGGCTGGAACCGGCCATCCTCGAACTCCTGAAGTTTGCCATGGCCGATTTGAACCTCAGCGCCCGCGCCTACGACCGGGTGCTCAAGGTGGCCCGCACCATCGCCGACCTGGCCGGCTCGGAAGCCATCGCCGGAGAACATATCTCGGAGGCGATCCAATACCGCTCCCTCGATCGCCAGTTGTGGACCTGAGAAGCCACTGGCGACGGAATAAATCCATATGGTAATTGTTCATGAGAATCCATCGATGAACAGACGAATATGTAATAATTATAGGACCGACCCTTTCACGACCCTTTCACGCCGTCAACCAGGGGCTTCGGCTTTGCCGTCCTCGAAGGGCGGGAAAGGCTCGTTGATTGGGGCGTCAAGTCGGTTAAAGGGGACAAGAACGCCCGGTGCTTGGAGAAAGTGGAAGAACTGATCGCTCACTACCAGCCTGGGGTAATGGTTTTTGAAGATCATTCGGCCAAAGACTGCCGGCGTTCTGTGAGGATACGGACGCTAAGCAAGCAGATGATTGATTTGGCCACAAGCCGCACTGTTAGGATAGCGTTGTTCTCACGCCAGCAGGTGAGGCGGGTCTTTTTCGCCGATGGCCAGGGGACAAAGCACGCCTTGGCCGAAATCCTCGCCAAACGGTTTCCGGAAGAACTCGGGTTTCGGCTGCCGCCGAAGCGGCGCCCCTGGATGAGCGAAGATTACCGGATGGACCTCTTTGATGCCGTGGCGCTGGCTCTCATGCTCCGTTCATATCAACCAATCAGTCGGGAGATTTCTCCAGCGTCTGAATCATTCTAATGCCGGTTGCCGCCATTTTTACTCAGCCGCATAAAGCATCAGGTTCCGCCTGGTGACAGAGGCGGCCGTCCAGACGATTCGCAATTTGCTACTCCAAGTCGCCGGGATTGAAATAGACGAGGTCGTCGGCGCGGGAAGTGGGGAATCTGGAGCGTTAATGCGAATAGGCATCGCGTCCGTCGCTGTCACGACGCCACGCCGGGTGTTGGTGGATACGCCTTATCGACCACGCATGATGCACAGGTTATCGACCCGCGCCCACTGCCGGGCGAATACCTCGCGGCTAATCACGTACGGGCCTTTGCCGTCAGAGTAAAAGAACAACTCCGTCTCATTTGCGCTGTGGCCGACGACAACGATACAATGCAACACCAAGGTTCCGAATATGCGAAACCCGCCGACAACGAATGCGTCCCCTGGCACGAACACGACAACCGGGTCTCCCGAAGCGATGCTCCTAAGCAACCCATCTACCCTCCCGTTTTGCATCGTTAGTGGAATCGCAACATTGTCTCTGAGACAATGCAGGACGCTGACAGTATCGTCAGCCTCGACAAATAAGAGTGAATCGGTCCTAATATCTTCGTCTGTAATTTCAGGCTGGTAGTATTGAATTACCTGCCTCGCCGCATAATACCCACAGCGAAACCGTTCTGGCTTTTCTCCCATCGAAGACAGCCGCAGACAGACATCCTTTGAACCGAGAGACGCGCGTTGTAAACGAGTGCTACATCCTGTCAACAGCAACAAGGCAAGCAGCATCACCGGCACCGGACCATAGAAGCCGCTGCTGCTAATCATGAGACGAACGAACATTCTCCACCTCCTTTATGGCTCTATTGGCTTTGTATTCGTACTCAGCCCGCTGAACCTCCGACCGCTGGGCTCGCATGCGCCGGCCACGCTCAAGTCTCGACGGTACCCACGAGGGGTCAGTCAGTTGCTCGAGCAGCAGGTAAAAATGCGCTACTAACAAAGCATCAGACTCGCGCCGACCTATCAGGCCAGCTTCCTCCGCGCACACTATCGTGATTACATTACCCGATGTCTCGAAGTTCGATACCCTGTAGCGAAGAAGGTCCGAAACAGTATCGTAATAGGCCCCAGCGGCCAGGGTTGTGATGACTCGATAATCGTCATACTCAATCCCCTGCACAAAGCATTTCGCAAAAAACCTTGTGTTGCTTGCGATGTCAGGCAGAACCGGAATATTGTATTCCTTGGCGGCCAAGTAGATCCAGCGATTGCAGTACCCGCCCCGAACACACGCCGTGATATACTCTGCGTGCTGGTCTGCGGTGATAACGCCCTTGTTCCTGGCTGAAGCGACAAGTTCCACGAGGAATCTACTGGCCGGAGAGTGCAGTCTTCGCTTGAACTCATACGCCGTTTGAGTATCTCCCCTGGCAGCGCCAAAAGCACTCACAATGTTTCCCGCATACCATCTACTTAATCGCTCGGTGGTTGATAGCTTGCGACCATCATTAATACTAACGGCAATCCGAGGGTCGTACCCTTTATACTTACCAATGGGTTGTGGTATTAGGAGAGGTTTTATCGCGATATATGTATTCGGGTCGTAGGCGTCCGCATACCGATTGCGTAAAGAAGGCGCAATCGCTTTGACCTTTGACAGGCGCGGAATGGTTAATGGCCACTTTGCCGTTTTGCGCATCGCGTTGTAGACAGTGGCTTGTTGCTCGATCAACTTCCTTCTTTCAGCGGGTTCGATGTTGAAATGCCCAAGATATGCCAACTCAAGCTTTGTTAATAGAGCTGCGTCTTCCTGGCTTATGATCTGAAAATACTCCAGGTCATCAAGCATACCTGGCTCATAGGTTGTTCGCTCAAGAAACCAACGCGCCAGCAAGTATGTGGCCTCCGTTTTCGTGATAATCCCACGCGAGTATAACTTGCGGACCATGTTCCGGTTGCCGTTGAAGAGGTAATAATCCAGGCGGTAGTCGTCGTAAGTGTAGCCAAGCCAGCGCCAGAACTGTTCCCTGACTTCCTCGATGCCAATGCCGCCGTACTCAAAGGAAGCGATGAGGACATCTGTATTGAGAAAAGTGCCAGAGAAGAGACGACGGTAATACGCCTGCACATCTTCCCTGAGCACAAGCTGGCGATCGCGCACCAACTTGGCCGTGACGAGAGTGTCTTCGTAGAGACTAAGCGCAGGAGGGGCATAAGTTAGGACATGATATTCTTCAAGGCCCATGCCGAGCGCAGCGAGCCGCCAGTGTATGCGGCGGGCCTTAATTCCGAACGGTCCGAAGAGGCTGGTAACCTCGCCAGCCGATTTTAAGTAGCCTTCATTTCTACCCCTGCCGATATCCGGTCCCCCAAAAGTTGTAGTAAGGAAAGAACACGTTGCGCCGGCATCGCCGACCTGCAATCTTCCCAAGGAGCTGCGGTCATTGGAAACACACCCGGTCAAGATGCTGACGGTCAAAAGAATGATCGCGGAGCAGGTAGACGCCCTGCGGCATGTTAAGTTACGGCGCATCGTCAGCCTTGTTGTTACAAATGATGGCAGCCGTTCCCATGAGGTGTTCCTCTTGCCACTCGAATTGGCTGCGAGAATAGCGCTTGATGTCAAAGATGACGTCGGCGTGAAGCAAAGACGCCTCACTTTTCAATTTCTCCAAAAGTTTATCTTGAGACGCAAGTAGCCAGGGAAGCCATTTCACTGCTCTGCTGTGAGCATGCACTCGCCCGACGACGCGGCAATCATGAAGATTAGTAGAAGCGACTATTTTGATGTCTGCCGCCCGGGTGAAGCGGCCGTTTGGGGGCTCACCAATCACATAGCTTGTGTGGGTCGCGCATCCCGCAACAACCGTCATGAATAGCAGGAGGACGCTGGTTATGTTAAGGGGCGGTGGCAATGTTGGGGTCATGGAGAAGTTGAACAAGAATGTCACAGAAATCCTCATCGAGAAAGCGGGGGGCGGCGGGATAGGGAAACCGCTTGTATGAAACAACCCGAACAGAATATCTGTTTTCTGTGAGTTGATCGGTCGTCACATACAAGGTCTCCCCGCCAATGCCGCAGACAAAGCCCGGAATAAAGGCTCGGTCCCCCCGGAACGAATTGTCATCCTCACGTATCTGAGAGCAACCCAGCATCAATAGGGTATCGCGGTTGGCATCTACCAACTTAGAGCGCGTTCCGTCGACTACCACGAGGCTTTGGTGTTTGTCGAGATACTTTGGCAAACCAGGGCCGTCCCTCCTCGCATTTAAAATGGAAGGCTGGGTAGAAAAACTAAAGTCGGCACAGCCCGTAAGCAAGAGGAGGATGCAGGCAATCATTCCTTTACGCAAAGGGCACCTCCTGCACTATTCGTTCCTCAGAGAGGCCAAAGTCACTGGCGTCATAATGATGGGACGATGTCCTCTGGGCTTGCTTGGCGGATTGAGCAGCCACCGCCGCCTCATCCCACGAGCCGTAGGGAAGATAGTTAGAAATACGTCTACACCCAGAGGCAAGCTGTGTGGTGATGTCCGCGTAACTAAGATGTAGGCACCTGTCGGCTATCAAGGGATTGGCCAAAATGGATGACATCCGGTGATAATACAGAGAAACTGAATGGTAGATGTTTGCGATTGCGGTCTCGTGCAGTCGGCGAAACGGAAAGAGTCGCCGACATACTGAGTTCACGAGCGAGATTGTCGAGGGAACGACCTCCAACGGTGTTCTTGTTAACAAGATGACCTTTGCGTCGGGATATCTGGCCAAAAACTCCTCCAAGTGAAACAACATGATGAAGGATTTCGAAAGAATGCCGGTTTCCCCGCCCGAAGAGAGCTGGTCGTGATATAGCCGATCCCAACACGCCAGCACGTCTTCCTTGTGCTCGGACACCCAGTCACAAAATTCCGCGGAATCAAATCGCACCTGCCTGCGACACTGCCCATAAAGCCAAAAAAGGTAGCCGGCCTTGCAGTGGATGGAAAACGCAATGTCGTCGCATTCCCAGCATTGCATTCCGGTGCGGTGTATTTCCGGCCGATACAGCCAAGACAGCGGCAGTTTTCGAGCGATGCTTTTGAACGGCGTCGGGACCCTAGGCCAGCGGGACAGAAACACCATGTCTTCCAGCTTCTTACCCGCGAGGCTTCGGTAGTTTTCGAGCATAAAGCGATGCAAGAAAGTACTCCCGCTTCTTGGATGTCCAAGCAACAGGCATACACCAGGCTGACTAGGTGCCATTACCAATCTTTCTTATTCGGCACCTTCTTCTTCTTCGCATTTATCAACTGGATATCGTTTTCAAGCGACTTGATCTGGTCTTGTTCAGAGTCGATCTCGTTTCCTAGCCGCTTGCTTTCCGCTTCCAGTTCTGCCTTCCTTGCAGGATCTTGCTCCACCGATAACAGAGTACGTTGATTCATCCTTTTGCTGTCCGTAAGCATAATTTCCGTTCGCACTTCTGCTATTTTGTCCCTGAGATGCGATGTATATGCTTCCCTCTTTTTGTTAGCGTTGCTGATGGACGAATAAACCGACGAACCGATAAGTGAGGCAAGAATGATGAATCCGCTTCGCCTGATGGATTCGGGATGTTGTGCAAAATAGGCAATCTCGTCGTCAGTCATCTGATCGATTCGGGCAATTGCTTCTTCTTTGCTATAGCCCACTTTCTCAAGGCGACTGATCACCCTTACCCGATTAGGGTCGCTTAGTTCTTTCGCTGAGACACCTCCGTTGCTGGCCTTGGGAGCAATATTGTCCGTGGCGTAACCGGGCAAGATGAGCATAAGGCACAGTATTAACACGGTCGGCGTTATCAGTTTTTTCATAGATCATTTCTCCGTTATACTGTCTCGGGCATTTTTTATGTCTTTGGGTTTGAGCGTTATACCGGACGAAATGACAATTCAAAATCTACTCTCGGCGTCAACAGGCATTTGCAGCATTATTTCTGCTTCTTTACGGTATTTTGGCCAACAAGAGCGCGACCGGATGTAACAATGTGAATTCGGAAGCACTTCCGCACCCCTCGAAGCGGCTGCCCTGTACCGTGATAATCGCTTAGTGATAACTCATCCGTCATAACTTTGTCTCGAAGAGATATTTCCGAATCCGTATACGGCGTTGGTCTTAACCGGCCGCCCGCATATTCGCCTCAAGGGCCTAACCTTTTCGCGCGGTAAAAGAGAACATTGTTTGTGAGTGCTCGAGCGTCCAGGAACGGCACCACACCGTAGGTATTTGTCACCGTGCCAAGCGACGACCACAAAGCAAACGGCGTAGCGAGGTTCGTTGAACCATTGATACTGAAGTAATCGCCTACAACTCCGCCCAACAGGAACTCGAATCCTCCGATGCGCTGAAATTCAGCCAGCGACCAATTCTGGCCACCCACCAGCAACATCGGTCCAGGCAACCGCCACGCTCCAGGGAGAGGGGTCAAGCCGCCTGTACTCACGTTGTCAAATGTAGCCGTCGCTAGCTCCCCGTAATGGTGAGCGGTGACCTCCAGCCCAACCTGCACCTGGTTGGACATATTCACAGTCGTGAACCACATGTATTGCCAGTTCAGTCCGTTGGTTGAGTAATGCGCCACGAACGTGTTCTCCATACGCATTAGTCGCAGCCAAATGTAATTCGTCCCCTCAAGGTAATTCGTCCCATGGAAACTATTCTGGATGCTTGAGTCGTCGGTTGCGAGTCGCCGGCGGAAAATCACATTGGTGCTGGCGTTCACCGATAAAGATACCTGTTCGGATCCGGGATCCAGGCTTTGGCGAATCATGACACCGGCTTCGGCCAATTGAGGATCGCCACCCTGCAAACTTAGCAATCGGGTAATAATTTGGGCATCTCCAGTCAGTGTCTGACAAGCATAATAGAAAACATCCGCGCTGCCATCAGTCCCTTCTCCCGAACCTGTCACGGTATAAGTGCCGTTGGAGTAGCTGAAACTGCCCGGCGCACCTGGATCGCCGATGTCATGTCCGACGAAGACCACCGGATTGGCCTGATTTACGATGACAGTCCAGCCGGCGATTGTCATCGTTCCCACACGCGCGCTCGCGTTGGTGTTGGCATCGACGGTGTAGCTCACTGTTCCGTTGCCGGTGCCACTGCTGCCGTTGGTAATTCTCAACCAACTCGCGTTTGATGTCGCCGTCCAAGCGCAACCCGACCCGGCGGTGACGGTCACGGTGCCGTTTGTGGCTGATGCGCCCACCGATGTTGGACCAGTCGGACTTATCAAATAGTTGCATTGGGGAAAGCAGGTCACTGTAAACCCGTAACTGCCCGTGCCGGAATACCCGGCGTCATGCACTAGGAGTGTGTAGGTTCCTGCCGCAAGGTTGGTATTTTGGGCTATGCCCGGCGTGCCTGTGAAGACCTTGTTGCCCATTGGATTATACAAGTCAAATTGCGCCCCGCCATAACTGCTACCGCTGAAGCTGAAAATCACTGTCCCTCCGCCAGTTCCGAAACCGTAAGCGTTCATCTCGCTGACAAGAGAAATCTGGTTGTTGACAGTCTGCCCGCAGGCAATCGCCCTGCTCTCGCAGCCGCCGCCAGTCACAGCCTGGACGCTCAAGCCGTAGGTGCCGGTTTGGTCGTAGGACGAATCATGCACCAAGATTGTGAAGGTTCCGCTGAGTGCCAGCGTCAAATTCGCAGCTTGTGGGCCGCAGGCACCCCCGAGTGTTGTCAATAGTTTTCCATTCGGATCATAAATGTCCGCCTCCACCTGGTCTCCGTTAAAGCAGTTCCCGAATCCATCCAGAGCAAAGGACAATATCTTCCCCGCAGTGCCATTGTAGCTATAAACCACAATTTGGCTGGACGAAGTTGTGCTGCCAGTGATCGTTTGACCGCACGCAATGGGCGTCTGGCACAGACCCAACCGAGGGAACCAGAGCAGTCCGAGCACGACGGACAGCCAAAGCAACCCAAAAGGCCACCGTGACGAACGCGCACAGGTTACCGTTTCTGGACGAGGCATCAAAAATAATAGGCATCGTGTGATCATATTTGTAAGTTGTGTTAATTATTTTGATTAGCGCATATCATTATCTATTCGTTTTGGGTCGAAACTCTGCTTTTGTAACCTGCCCATCTGCCATGAGTAATCAAATTACGTCTATCCCATTTGGGGACTTCTATTGTCACTTTAGGGCCGCTCATTTTCAATGGTCACAATACTTATAAACGGCTAATACCTTAAAGACCCACGAGCGCAAACAATGCAGATCGGCGGAGGTTATCCGGCAGAATCTGTTTCCGGCCCGATTGTCGGTGACCCAATTTGCCAGACGCCGGCATTGGCAGACCAGCGATTGTTCCCGTTTCCGTCGTCAAAGTTATCCGACCAGGTCTGGGCGCTACAGAGCACCGCAGAGGCGAGCAGGGTGCAGAACCAAAGCAGAATGCTCAGACTGCGAAAGAATCTGACCGGGACGGCGTGCGAATTGCGAGTGGGAGTGGTGTGGGTGATTTGCATAGCTTGAGATTGGGTTCGCTCTGGGTTATCACTGAGTGGTGGCGGCTGGCCTTTGGGTTTCTGATTGCGGCTGTTTCACAAGATGGGTTTGCTGTCGTTTGCCTTTGCCATGGGCTATGGTCGCAGGCATTGAGGGCAGCACTGCTCCTGCGCCCCCCAACCGACCCGCTTCTCTCTCCGCGAAGGAGAACGATTACTCGAACAACGTTTGTAACTGACCACGACACCGATTGATTCGAGAATTCCCCTCAGGAGGTTACGAAAAATGTGTGTTGTGCTTTGCCGGCTTCGAGCGGCACCCGCCAAGCCCCCTACCAGCACTCTTCGTGAGGCAGATTGTCATTGTTCCAGAGGCGTTTGCGCTCGTCAGAGGCGTCCAGCCAGAGTGACTGTTTCGCAGATTCCGTGTGGCCGTCGCAGAACAGCATGTTCGCCTTGCCTTCGTGCCAATCGCCAACTCCAGCGTATCCCCAGGCTGGAACGACGAACGGAAAAGAAACGTAAAGGGGATCTTTCGGGGTGACCGAAGGCGGAGGCGCCAATCCGGGACGGACAAAAGCGGCGCTGTCTCCAATGGCAATCATCGCCGACGGCACTCGAATTCTGTTCTCCGGCGCGGGTGCAAAGTGTCCGGTAGAACCGTCCCATATAAAATCGCCTCCCAAACCCGGATTCAACGGAGGCGGATTACGATGGGTGGCCCCAATGAAGTTATAGCCATAATGCGGCATGATCTGAGTATCGGACGAGGGGAAGATTTGAAGAAATTCGTCCGAGGCCTTTTTTCGTTGGGGACAGTAGAGGGTCTTTTCTCCAGCGGCGGGACGAAGCGCGCGCTGCCAATTGCCCAAGCCATCGCCTGATGTGGCCAAGGGAAAAACCTTATCGTCATCCAGATACAGGCGAAGGGCAATTCCGAGTTGGTGCAGATTGCTCGTGCAGCCAATGGACCGCGCCCTCTGTTGGGAGGCGGTCAGCGTCGGCAACAGCAGGCTGGCCAACAAGGCGATGATCGCGATTACAACCAGTAATTCAATCAGGGTGAAACCGTCAGCAAGAGACAACCCTCGCGTGGAAGAAGCAGCCCAGGATTGTTTTTGGCTGCATCGCTTCATGGCCGGGAAAAAACCCGATAGAATTTCTGCGTTGGCATTAAAGGATCGGACCACGTGTTCGTGATCGAAAGACCGATGAATTGCCAGTGATTTGAATTCAAGCTGCCAGTACTTTCCAAATGGAAGGCCGCACAGTTCGTGTTCTGATTCCAATTCAGCATTGCGGAACCGGTTTGAACATGCAGGCGAAGGCCATTCACCGAGGTCAGGGACGGCAAGTTGGTAAGACTGCTGCTCTCAAATACCCGCAGGCAGGCATTGGTTTCGTCCAAAGGCGCCGGGAAGAGAGTATTCTCGCCGAATTCCAAGGTCTGCGCAGCGATTCCAAGATATGGCGAGAGCCAGTAACAGAAGACATTCGTTTGCGAAACGATTGGGCCAAAGCCTTCCCAAGTGGCCTCGTAATCGTGAATTTCAGTCACACGCAGCGCTGGAACTTCGCCAATTTGCGGCAGCACCAGGGTCCCAAATGCATCCACCGAGGCGTTCGCTGTGAAGTGGTAGTCAATCACCTCGACAAACGAAACGACGTTCGTCCAATTGACACTCCGGCTCCAGATCTGGCCGAATTGGACTACGGCAGGCACATCCAACGTGGGCTGATCATAGACCACCAGGGGAGTCACGGGATCGTCAACAGGATTGTAGAAACCGTAGTAAAGCCGACCTTGGTTGGTCAAGCTATAGTATCTCCAGGCGATCTCGCTGCTGGGCTCGTCGGTGTCACGCTCGGCGTAGGCTGCAGCGGGAAAGCTGGCCCCATTTCCCCCGTCGTCAGGCGTCACAATATCCGTGCGCTGGATCAGTTCGTCCGGCTGTTGGGGTTGGGAAAAATCCCATCGCTGCGGGCCGTTGGTCTGGCCGATGAAGGCGGCGATGTTTACGTTGGTGCTGAAAAAGGCGCGGCAGTATTGGCCGGGTTGATGCGGCAAATCCTCCGAAAGAAAAGCCGTCTGCGCTTTGGCAGGAATGCAAAGGCAAGCCAGAAGAAGGATGAGCGCGCGCAATTTGTTATACGCGAGATTGTTCGATTGCATAGGTTTGTTATCAGTTGGGTTTTGAGACGGAGTGCAGAGATTTTACTTCGTCGTTCAGTCTATCGAGTTCTTTCAAAGCGGCTTCCCGTTGAGCCAGCGCCCATTTGTCGTCCGGGTTTCGAGTCAGCAATTGAGTGATGTGTTTGAGGGCGGGATCCAAATTGCCGGTGGCCGTTTCCAGTTTGATTCGGCAGCGCCACAGCGATGGATTGTCCGGCTGTTGCGTCTCCCACTTCAAGACTAGTTCACGGGCAAGGTCGAAGGCGCCAAGGTGAAACGCGAAATCAAAATACGCCTGGCACTCCGGTGGGGATGTTTCATCAGAAAGGAAGGCCCGATGCACATTATCCAGGCACAATTGACGCGCGAAGCCGGAGTTCGTCCATTGTGTGCCCGCCAACTCAAACTCAGTCTTTGCTGCGAGGTAGCGGGACAACCGTGCCAGATTTGGGATAAGAGACGGCGAGTCCGCCGCCATCTGAAACAGCTTGGCCTGGATTTGCAGGAGCGGCAGAGACTTCGCACCATTGGCAGGTTGTCGCGATTCAAGAACCATTCCGGCAAAGACCGGTGCCATGGCTTCGGGATCGTGCCGCCAACTGGATTCGATCTTCTTGACCGAAGATCCCACGTCTCCGAGAAAGGGGAGCATCAATTCTCTGATCGCATCGGCACCTTCGAGGATGCCTTGTCGGACGCATGGGAGTTGTGCCATTCGGATGCCAGGTTCAGCGTTGGTTGTGGAAATCAATCCACGGCCGCTGAACAGGCCGGCCGCATCGCCTTCCAGTTGATCCTTAACCCTGAGTTCTATGGGTCCCGCCGCCAGGATTCTATCCACGTTGTAATACTCTGCGGCCGCAGCGAGCCTCTTGAATTCCGAATTCAACTGCCTTAAAACCTCTGGACTCACGACCTCACGCAGGGATTCCAGCTTGGCGATGGCCTCGTTCAACCGGTTTCGCAACGCTAATTCTGCTGCCGTGAGAAATTCCGGGGATGGGTCGTCAGGGTACAAGACTTTGAAAACGCGGATATGGGCTTCCAGCTCCTGGTGATGGCCCAGAAGAAATTCCAAGCCCAGGCTGTGGCGATGAGCGCCATGATGATATGGATTGAGTTGCAGAGCCTGACGAAAGAGTTCCAGTGCTTGCGGCGTGGACTCTGCAAGCAGTCCCTGCGCGAAAGCGAGGTCCGCACCGGTCAACCCGCTGGCCAAGGCATTGCGCACATGGCTCACGCCTCGATCATAAGTCTTCGTGTCAAATAGTTCATGCTCACCCAGTCGCAAAAGAACCGCCCCATGGTCGTTGCCCAAGTCCGATCGGCGCGAAAGTTTGCGAAGCAGATTGCCGGATTTGAGAGGTTCATCCAACACCGTCCAGGCTTCCGCTCGCTGCAAACCCAGATATACTGGGTTGTGATAGCCTGCAGCTTCTGCTTCATCCCAATATTGCAGAGCTTCATGCCAATGGCCGCTTCGCGACGCAAGTTCGGCACTGCGCAGCGCGCTGACTTGCCGCGCGACGTCGCGCTGGACTTTGAATTCGCGTGAAATGGATACAATGACAGAAATCGCCAGCAGGCTGATGCCGCCCAACAGTAAATAAGAGATATTCCGCAAGGCCCATTTCTGAAGAATCAAGGCATAGCCCGCCTTCCTGGCCTGCACCGGCCGAACTTCCAGAACGGCGCGAATATCGTCGGCGAATTGCTGCATTGTAGCGTACCGGTCGGCTTTGCGGTGGGCCATGGCCTTCTGGCAAACCGCTGCCAGGTCTTTGGAAACCGCGCGGTTAAGGCTCCGAACCGGAGCTGGCGACGTCTGCAAAATCAATTCCTGAAGGTTTCTCCTATCCGGCAGCGAACCGTCCGATCTGGAATACGGCTGCCGGCCAGCCAGGAGTTCATAGAGCATGACCCCCACGGAATAGATGTCTGTTTGGGGACTCAGTTCGTCCATTTGACCACGCAAAATCTCTGGTGGCATGAACAGAACGGTGATCGGCTGTCCGGCCGCAGCGGTGGCAAGTGATGAATCAGGTTGCAGCCAGATTGCTTCGCCGCGGTCGGTTTCGATCACCTGGCGATTCAACGAAACAAACGGTTGTTCAAAATCCTTTCGCGCGCTCTCGATCACATGGGCGGACCCCCAGTCTATAACTCGCACATCTCCGAACGAACCGACCAAAATGTTCGAGGGCTTCAGGTCGCGATGAATGACTCCCCGGCTGTGCGCATGAGACATGACCTCGCAGACTCGCAACACCAACTCCAACGTGCGAGGCAACGTCCAATCGGACCGCCTGTCAGCGTTCACTTCGCGGCAAACATCGCCAAACGTCGTTCCAGGCAACAGTTGGGTCGTGTAAAACGGTTTGCCGTCGGGATCAAGTCCCACGTCGTAGATTGGAAGAATACCCGGATGATCCAGTTGGCTCGCAATCTGGGCCTCAGCGAGAAACCGATAGACCGCAGGCTCGGAGCTTAACGCTTTCTCGCCGATCCGCTTCATCGCAACACAGCGACGAAGCTCAAAGTCCCAGGCTTTCCAAATATCGCCCTGACCGCCAATGGCTATTCGCTCGAGAATTTCGTACTTCTGGAAGAAATCACGCCGGGCAAACACTCGGGGCGCAATGACTAATGTGGAGATTCGGGAATCGCTTGTGATGGGTTCCGCCGAATCCAATCGGCCACCGCTTTGCAGCGCCGCTCGGAACAGACAAGTCGGGCAGACGGCAAACGGATGGGCATTGCTTAACTGACAACCGCAAGTATCGCACTGTCTCATTTGCAACGCTTCGCAGACTCCTGCTGGACAGCAAACCGTCGAGAGTCACCGCAATCAATTCGAGAACGGACGCGCCAAAGTTACGCAATGGCTTCCGCGAAAAGAGACATCAGGTAACGGATCTCCGCACGGATCTCCTTTTCATCCGGCCCGACCAACTTGGCAACTTCTTCCCACAAACTGATCGCCAACCGTTCCCGGAACCGGCAATAGGCTTGCCTAAATGCGTTCTCGGAAAGCCCCAGTTTTCCAGCCGCCTCCTTCTGAGAGAGATCGCCGCGGAAATGCGCTATGAGATATTCCGAATGCTTGAAGCGCTCTGCCGCTCGTCGAATAATCTCAACCGCCACCTCAAGGTCGACCATGCCGCCGAATCTCTTAAAACTCTGCTGATTGCCGTCTTCGCTCGGCAATTCCAAGCCATCCAAAGCAATGTGGGGCACACTTCCGCCCGACTTGTGCGTGTTTTCCCGTTTCCTTTCGTCCATCAGGTATCTCCACATCACGTGAGCAAGAAAGCTGCGGAATTTGCCTTGATCGCTGCGCTGGGCCTTGTGCAGAAACCCACCCCCTTCTTCCAGGCATTCAAAAATCCGGCTGCTTAAGAAACTGTGCGCGTAATCCTCCGCTTGCTCGTGACTGCATCGACCGTGATTCCGGAAGAATTGGTAGATCGCAGGCCGATAGCGCTCGCAGAATTCGCCGAGTGCCTCGCGAGCCTTAACACCATCACCCCGTTGGATGACTTCGATGACCTGAGTCCATTGAGTCGTCGGATAAGGACTGGAGGAGGCGCTGGTTGGTTGATCAACCATAGTCTGGCTTCTGATTGAGGCCCAACTTTAGCCGGATCGACTGCAAACACAAGCTTAAAATCCTTGCATCTCAGGTCATTGCGGCTCGTTCCCATCTCCGAATGCTTGGAATAACGGTTAACCCCAGCAAGTCCTGCGCGCTCATTTTAGTCTCCGATGTCCAGCCGTTCACGCTGCCGTAATCACCCGTCAAAGTCACCGTCAGGACGCCCGGAGTGAACGGCTAAAAAGGTGAAATTCTGCCATGACACTAACCCCGCCTTGAGCCGGTGAGGAAGCTAGCTCGCCACAGCGACATGCGGTTGACGATGAAAGTTTACACTGACGTAGCGCAACTGCCCCTGGCAGCATCCATTCGGCAATTACCAGCCTTCAGCACGAAACGGGATGACACACAAAGAGACACACAAACTTTAGTCCCGGACAGTCCCGTCGTGTCACCGTTGGTCCTTGGATTGGAGACCATCAAAGTGGAGGAAACCACTGGTAACATTGACGAGAATCACAGTGAGTCATTCCTTGTCACTGCCGGTCACGAAAACGGAAATGGCGGTGTCTTTTAACCAAAGTTCGAACGTTCTTTGAGGATAATCCGGTCGTGTAGGGTATCCCGATACCCTTCCCCACACCCTTCCCCGCGGCAGGGATACCCTGCGAATCGCAGCCGTCCATTGTTCACAGGGCTTTTGTCATTATTTGACCTCTTGCCCACCTCCCCGACTTCGGTCGGTTTTTGCCGCTCATGCGGCTGGCGGGCTGCGCGCGGGCTATCGCCCGTGCTCGCCCAAAAACCTCGCTCATCGCTCACGCGAAAACGAGTTCATCGACGGACGGGTTTGACGAGTTTTCGACCAGTAAAGGACAGCATGTCCTTTTAAGACGGGTGTGCCGGAGTGGCACACCCTGACCACGGGTTCCAGCAGGGCCGGGACTACGGGTAACGGAGGCCGGGGACTTGCGAGCATTCGGCTCCTTTCGGGCAATCCCGCCTCGTCCCCACCCCCCTCGGCGGGATGCCCTGACGCTTGAAGCATCGCAAGACTCCGGCCATGTGAAATGAGCGGGCGAGTCAGTCCCAAACGGGCACTCGCTCGCAGCAACCGCTCATACGGGTTTGCACGGGTTATGGAGACGAATTCCGGTCACAAGCCCATATCACTTTACGGAATGGCAAGGTTCCAGGATCGATTGAAAACGGGGTCATCCGGCGTTACAGCGCCTAAAGAGAAAAATGAAAACTGAAAGGCGGTCAAAACGGGGTCATTTCGAATTGCAACGCCGTAAGACGAGAACAACAGGTCTGACCAAAAGGCGGCATAGGAAACCGTCGAAGCACAAGAGTTAGGGGCTGCTGCACTCGATGAAGGTGCTGATGCCGTGGGTGAAGTTGGCAATGGAGCTGTGGAATAGATGGCGGGTTTAGTAGGCCGCAAACTTGCGTTTGCCGCGATCACAGAACACCGGCCGCAGGGATGCCCCAGGCCGCCCCCCCACGGGACAAGACGCAAATCGCATCGTTCGCCGCCGCCCTCTTTCCATTATACCAGCCGGTCAAGGGACAAGCCCTTGACTGCGGCTGCTGCGTCAAGAGCGCGGGACGGCTCACGAGCCGGAACGCACAAAGGTCGAGCGTTATCAGCCAATACAACTCACATGAGCTACATCACCGTGTACTATGTAAATACTCGGA
>PLQC01000107.1 GCA_003159675.1 Limisphaerales bacterium | reverse complement strand
ACGCATCAGGTGAGAACATCCCCTGCCGCGCCGCCGGGCCGAGCAGCACCTCGGCCCCACCGTTTCGGTGGCAATGTAAAGATACGCCCTCCCGTGCGAGTGATTCGCACATCACGGAGTCGCTGTTGGGGGCACGGGACCGCGGTGCAGCGCCGGCAATCCAATGTCACGCGGACCGGTCCACACGCCTTGGTACACCGGCACCTGGATGACCGGATGCTGCGGGTCGGATGTCTTCACAGTCAGATTCACGTGGCCGCTCTGGGGGACTTGAAACCCGGAGGGGAACGTGCACGTGAGGGTGAATTGGTGACCGGGCGCCAATTCCTTGATTTCAATGCCGACATCATTGCCATTCAAAGAGGGTTCGGACAGAGCCAACCCGGGGCCGGCGTTGTTCTGGATCGAAACCGCGTAGGGAACCTCCCGGTCAAGAGGTCCGGGCGGCAGGGTGATCTGCGTCGGGGTCACGACCAAACCGGGCTGAACAATGGCAAGGACTGGAACTTCAAGGCTCGGAGCGTTGGTCGAGGAGGTCCTTAGCTGAATCGTTCCCTGCACGGTACCCTGTGTGAACGGGGGAACCATCCTGATGATCAATTGAAACTCTTTGCCGGGTCGGACGGTGTCGAGTTCGGCCGCGAAGGCAGCGTTCGTGTTCACGGGATTGGAGAGGGTGACAGGCTTCTTCAGATTGCTCACAATCGTGACCGTGACAGGCGGGTTCGAAGGTGAATCCGACAGAACCTTCAGCACCGCCATCTGTGGACTCACTTCAAACGGTTTCCAGAGGGTGCCTTTGATATCGAGCATGACTCCAGGCCGGGTTTTGTCGTTGCAGACCCCGTTGGGGATGTTCGTGGAAGCCGCGCCGGCCGACGCGGGCGTCGCCGGTTCGACCGACAAGGCACAGTGCGCCGCCGGGACCAGGAAGAACAACGCCGCTGGAAACAAAATGGGTCTCATAGGCTGCCGCTTTCGGTTCCGTCTTCACCCCTGAACGATGTTCTCGAACAAGACGCAAGCCCTACGAAACCGGGTGAAGGGTGCCGGTTTAGCCGTCTCCATTCAACAAGGGATGCGCCAAATACGCTATTGTCACCAGTTCTGACGACGTGATCTGGAGCCGGGCAGTGGTAGAGTAGGGAGTGGTGCAAATTGTTGTAAGCGACTCAGAATCAATTTTGTCCTGAACCTTATTTAATTTCTATTGTTAAGCACCCAGATTGAACCTGCTTTGAAATCCCACAACTGCTTTTTGCTGCCTATGCGCTTCCGACCCGTTCGTCTCCTGGCACTCTCCGCAATCCTGATGACGGCGGTTCAAAGCGGCATGGCGCAGGCAAACCTTCCCCTCTACACGGACAATCTAGTGAATGAGTTCCAGGACTGGAGTTGGAACAGCACGCGAAACTTCGCCAACACCTTGCCGTTTCATTCCGGCACGCATTCCATCAGCCTCACCATCACCAGCGCTTACGGCGCGCTTTCCCTGCAGTATTCGGCGGGGTTCAGCACGGCGCCTTATGCGAGTGTGTCGTTTTGGGTGAACGGTGGCTCAACCGGTGGACAGCGGCTCCAGGTCTATGGCACGATCCTCGATGTCGGCGGGACTGCCTACACCTTGTCGAAACTGCCCACAAACAACTGGCAGCAGATCACCATTCCGTTGTCGAGCCTTGGCATGGCAAACGTTTCGAATTTCTCCGGCATCGAAATCCAGGACGCCACCGGCGGGGCACAGCCCGTTTTTTACGTGGACGACATTCAGTTGAACGCCGCTCCCGCGCCTGCGCTGGTTCACCTGAGCGTGAATGCGTCCAACACCTTGCGATCGGCCGATTCGCGCTGGTTTGGCGTCAACACCGCCACGTGGGATGGCAACCTCGGCAACTCTCACACCCTCCCCCTCATGCGACAGGCGGGCCTGACCACTCTGCGCTGGCCGGGCGGTTCGACCTCGGATGCCTACCATTGGTACAACGACACAGCCAACAATAATACGTTTAACCAGCTCGCCACGAACCTCGGCGCCAACGTCTTGATCACCGTCAACTACGGCACCGGCACCAGCAACGAGGCCGCTGCCTGGGTCAAATCCGTCAACGTTACCAATCACTACGGCTTCAAGTACTGGGAGGTCGGCAACGAATGCTATGGGAGCTGGGAAACCGATAGCAACATCGTGGCCCACGACCCTTACACCTATGCTGTCCGCGCCGCCGGCTATATCGCCCTGATGAAAGCCGCTGATCCGACGATCAAAGTTGGTGTGGTGTCGGTACCGGGAGAGGATAGCTATATCAACAACAGCAACCATGCGGTCGTGAATCCTGTCACCGGTCTGACCCATTACGGCTGGACGCCGGTCATGCTGACCTACCTGAAGAACATGGGGGTTACCCCGGATTTCCTCATTTACCACGACTATCCAGAATACACGTCTGCCAACCCCACCACAGGCACCGACAGTGACGCTCTCGCGCTTCAGTCCAGCACCGGCTGGGCGGGCTATGCCGCCAGCCTGCGCCAGCAACTCACGGATTACCTCGGGAGCAACGGCACGAACGTCGAACTCCTGGTCACAGAGAATAACAGCGACTCCGGATCCCAAGGCCGCCAATCCACCAGCATCGTCAACGAATTATTTCTCGCGGACAACATGGCACAGGTCATGAAGACGGAGTTCAACAGTTTTATCTGGTGGGATTTCCGGAATGGTTCGGACACCTCGGGCAGCTTTGACCCCACGCTCTACGGCTGGAGGGGCAACGGCGATTTGGGCATGGTCAGCGGAGCCTCCAGCAACTACCCCACGTTCTACGCCGAAAAGCTCATGCAATACTTTGCTCGAGGCGGCGACACCGTCCTGAATGCCACCAGCGATTACCTCCTTCTCTCGGCCTACGCCGCCTACCAAACCAACGGATCGCTCACCTTGCTCGTCATCAACAAGGATGTTACGACCAACTTCATCGCTCAGATCAACCTGACCAATTTCGTTCCCTCCGGAAGCGCCACGGTTCGCTCCTTCGGTATCATCCAGGATCAGGCCACGCGTACAAACAACACCACCCCCGGGTCTCAAGACATATCCACCAATACGATTACCGTTGCCGGGTCGTTCACCAACACCTTCCCCGCCGGCAGCCTGACGCTCATTACCTTCACGCCCGGATCGGCGCTGGCAACCACCACCCTCACCCTGACGTCGGGAGCCAATCCTTCGACCTACGGGAACACGGTCACCTTTACCGCTAGCATCCGGACCAATAGTGTGGCCGTCGGTGGGATCAGCGGAGAAACAGTCAATTTCTATAACAGTGCCGTTCAAATGGGCAGCGGAACCCTGAACGCGGGCGGTCAGGCCAGCTACACCACCACCGCCGCTCAACTCGCCGCCGGCACACTTTCCATCACAGCCGCGTACGGCGGAGACGCTGTCTGCGCCGCCAGTTCCAACTCGCCTGCTCTGTCGCAAACCGTCAACCAAACGACCATCGTCGCGGGATTAACCGGTATAGTGAGCAAGAATTACGACGGAACGCCGGTGGCCACGCTGGCGCTGGCCAATTACACCCTGTCCGGCGTGGTGTCCGGCGACACGGTGACGCTGAATAATCCGGCCAGCGGGGCCTATGACACCCGCAACGTGGGCGGCGGCAAAACGGTGAGCGTGACGGGTCTTGCGATTTCGGGGCCGTCCGCCGGCAACTACACTTTGTCGGGCTCCTCAGCCTCCGGATCCATTGGCATGATCGCCACAACCAACATCACTGTGACGGCTGCAGCCAACAGCAAGAACTATGACGGGACGATCAGCGCCGCCACCCCACCGGCCATCACGTCCGGCGGCGTGCAGACCGGCGACACAGCCATTTTCACCGAGACCTACGACAACCAGAACTTTGGCAGCGGAAAGACGCTCACTCCGTCGGGCAGCGTCAACGACGGAAACGGCGGCAATAATTACAGCTACACTTTTGTTCCCGGCGCGAACGGGACGATCACTGCGGCGACGCTCACCTACACGGCAAATGCGGCCATCATGACTTACGGTTCGGCGGTGCCGAGTCTGAACGGGACGGTCGGCGGCTTTGTGGGAAGCGAGACGCAGGGCAGCGCGACAACGGGAACATTGCTGTTCACGACGACGGCGACTTCGTCGAGCGGTGTCAGCAGCTACCCGATCAATGGTTCCGGTTTGGCAGCCAACAACGGCAACTACCAGTTCGCGCAGGCCGTGGCGAACGCGACGGCGCTGACCGTGATTGCGGCGAATTTGACCGTGACCAATCTATTGGCTCCGGACAAGGTGTATGACGGGACGACCAACGCCCCATTGGATACGAGCAACGCCGGGCTGGTTGGCATGGTGAACGGTGATAATGTGACGCTGGCCAGCAGCAATGCAGTGGCGTATTTCGCCGACAAGAACGTGGGCACGAACAAGCCGGTCACGGTGAGCAGCCTCGAGTTGGTCGGCGATGCAGCGACCAATTATGCGGTGATTGAGCCGACGAATTTGACAGGGAACATCACGCCCGCCGGACTGACCATTGGCGGCGTGACGGCGGCCGACAAGCCTTATGACGGGACTACGGTTGCGACCTTGAACGGCACAGCTTTCTTGCTTGGCGCGGTCAGCAACGACGATGTGAGCCTGGTGACGAGTAACGTGACCGCTTCCTTCGCGGATCCGGATGTGGGCACGAACAAGCCCGTCACCGTCACGGGGTACGCCATCACCGGCGCGGATGCGGGTAATTACACCCTGTCGCAGCCGGTCGGGTTGACCGCCAGCATTCTGCCGCCGCTGCCGCCGGCGTTCACCAGAATCTCCATGGTGTCCGGAAGCGCCCAGATCAAGTTCACAGGTCCCTTCGGAGCAAACTACAACCTGCTCGCCAGTCAGGATCTGACGGTGCCATTGAGCCAGTGGACGGTGGTGGCGAGCGGGACGTTTGGATCGGGTCTCGTCACCGTGGTCGACAGTGCCACCAACTCGCCCCGGCGGTTCTATGTGATCGCTTTGCAGTAGATCGTGAGCAAGGAATTCGCAAAACCAGGCTCGTGACGATAAAACAGGCTGCAGAAAGTGCTGGAATCCTGCCGTCACTTTCCTATGCTCGGTTTTCAAATGCAGATCGCCTTTACCATGCGCCGTATTCTTAACTCCTCGGTTGCCTTTTGTGCCGCACTCCTTCTGGCGGAAGCCGGTGTCACCTTCGCTCCCGCCCAGGGCACCAACAACCTGTCCTCGACCGCGGCCGACGTGTCGCAATTTCCGAGTCTTGACCGACTGCCTGGGAAGGTGCCACCGCGAGTGTGGAATGGGCTTGGCGGAGCGTGGGCGCGGGCCCATGCGCGTTGGCAAACAACCGCGAGCGCTGACGTCGGGGCGGTGGTATTCCTGGGAGACTCGATCACGGAGGGTTGGAGCACCCTCGCGAAGGATTTCCCGAACTTGAAGGTGGCCAACCGTGGCATCGGCGGCGACATTACGAGCGGGGTTCTGTATCGGCTCAAGGCGGATGTGTTGAGCCTGAATCCCACAGGCATCGTGTTGCTGATCGGCACGAACGATGTCGGGGATGGCGCGGATGGCGCGGACGTGGCGGCAAACATCCGGCTCATTCTTCTGGCCATCAAGGATTTCAACCCCAACCTGAAGGTGATCGTCTGCAAAGTCATGCCCAGGAGTGACGGCGGCCAGCCCATTCACGCCGAAAGGATCGAGCGGATCAATTCCCTCATCGAACAGTTCACCAAGGGCGAACCGAACTTCGCCATTTGCGATACCTGGGGAATTTACGCGGACGAAAAAGGCGCTCCGAATCCCGAGGACTTCAAACCGGATCATCTGCATTTGAATGCGGCTGGCTATGGGGTGTGGAAAAAGGCGCTTGATTCGGTGATGGCCAAACTCGATCTGGCCGCCGACAAGGCAAAATAGCTTCCCGCCAGGTGCGAAGCCTCGATAGATTCTCTCCCTGAACCGGGTAGGGCCGACCTGCGGTCGGCCTGACGCGCAGCAGCGCGCCCCTACCTGGGCACGAAGGGGACTTCGGTCCAGTCCGTCCTCCGGATATCCTGCGAATGATCCTCCTTGAAGGGGCTGTTTTGAACGGAGATTCGGACGTATTTGAAGGTGATGTCCCTGGCATAGGAGCAGGTGATGCCGTTGGTGCCGGAGAGATCGAGGTCGCTGAGGGTGACATTTCGGATCGGGCATTCTTCAAGTCCTTCTATCGCGCAGCACGTCCGGGCGTTGCTGGCCGTGACATGATCGATGTGGATCTCGCGAAACATCGGGGTGCGCTCGGACAGGGGTTCCTCGGGAGTTCGGGTGTAACGCAGGGAGAGCACGATGGCGTTGCGGACATTCTTGAGTCGAATGTTGGAAGCGACGATGTCTTCGACGATGCCACCCCGGCCTCGGGTGCTCTTGATTCGGACGCCGTTGTCGGTGCCGTCACCGTCGCAATCGATGAAGCGCACGTGGCGGACCCCGGCTGATTCTTCGCTGCCGATGGCGCAGACGCTGTGGCCGTGGGCAACATGGCAGCGGATGTAGGTGACATCCTCGGTGGGACGATTCATTTTCCGGCCTTCTTCATCGCGGCCGGATTTGATTCCAAAGGCGTCATCCCCCACGTCGGCAAAGCAATCATGCACCACGACGTGGCGGCAGGAGTCGCTGTTCAAGGCATCGGTGTTGGGCGAGGAGGGCGGGTTGATCATCTTGCAGTTGCCGACGTCGATGTTCTCGCTGTAGAGCAGGTGGACGGTCCAGAAGGGGGCATTGATGAAACTGGGGCCGTCGATGCGGACGTCTGTGCAGTCCTTGATTTGAACGAGGGGCGGGCGGCGGCGGATGGGCCGGTTGGGGCGGGCGTTACCGTGCTCGGCCATATCCATGGTTGCCCACCAGGCGGAGCCCTGTCCGTCAAAAGTGCCGTGGCCGGTGATGGCGATGTTGTGGAGGCCGTTGGCGAACAGCAGGGGATGCGGACCCTTTTCAGTGAGACCTTCCCAACGCGAGGTGACGTCGGGATATTGGGCGCGATCGGTCTCGAATAAAACCACCGCGCCGTTGTCAACCTGAAGAGTCATGTTGTCCACCATTTCGATGGGCCCGGTCAGGAAATGGCCCGCGGGCACCCGGACGATGCCGCCGCCCGCTTTTCGGCAATCATCGATAGCCCGGCGGAACGCGTCGGCACTCGAGGTTTTGGGATCGTCCACGGCACCGTAGGAGGTGATGGTGAAGACGGGTCCGGACCGCGGCGGGGAAGCGACGCGTCCGTTTTTCCCGGTCGCACACCCGGCGAGGAACCAAACCAATGGAGGCAGGAGCAACAATTTGAACACGCGCTTCGTCATAATCCTGTTCGGCTGAATGGTTGGATCGAATCCCGCCCGCCTCATCGAGGCGCCCTCAGCCGATACGATTCATTTCTTCCACGGATTTTCCGCCTCAGGGCACCACGACCCTGCTGCCCGATTCAGCAGACAGGTATGCCGCATAGATCACATTCACGCATTCCACTGCGAGGTCGATGCCGGAACGGGGTTCCCGGCCGTCGCGGATCGCGCCAACGAAATCCTCGATTTCCTGGGCGAAACCGCGAAACCAGTCTTCGTCGCAACTCGGGCGATTCCACCCCGCTTTTGTCTCGAGTTTTTCCGTGAAATATTCGCCATGAAACGCCGACGGGTCTGGCGCGTAGGTCTCTATCGCGTCGTTGGAAGTCATGTTCGCCTTGATCACGCAGTCGGTCATGAAGGCGGAAACGCGCGTGTTCAATCCGCCCAACCCGACGTCGCTGACGACGATGGTGGCCCGCGAACCGTCGTCAAAGCTGATCACCACGTTGGCCCAGTTTTCCACATCCACCGGATCGGCGCTGATCCACTGGTTGGCGCCCGCTTCCCGGGCTCGCTTCGAAGCGCTGCTGTGGATCAGATCGGCGGTGTCCGCGAGCACGGACACGGGCCGGATGCCTTTGCCCAGCCGCAACTGGCCTTCCCATTGCTTCAGGTGCAGGCACGTTCCAACCGAATGCACGCCCATGCGCAGCAGGGCGCCTCCCCCGGTTGATTTCCAATCCCGCGAAAATACCGAGTTTGAGCCGGAGTGGTTTTCTTCGGTGCGAAGTTCCAGGATCGAGCCCTTGGAAGCGGCGATGAGCCGCCGCATTTTTTCGATCGGCGGCGCGTAGATCCAGTTTTCCGCGTAGCAAAACCGCACGCGATTCCGCCGCACGGCTTCGCGCACCGCCTCGGCGTTCTTGCGCGCGCCCTCCCTCATGCGGGCCCGTGGCACGCAAGATCCAATGGGCTCGGGATCGCCAGGCACCCCGAAATATCCGGTGAGCGGTTTCTCCAGGATGATGTGCTTTCCCGCGTCGGCCGCGCGAATCGCAAATTCATGGTGCAGCGCAGGCGGCACGCAGAGATCGACCACGTCAATGTCCTCCCGGGCCAGCAGCGAATCGAAGTCGTCGGTGACGAACGCGATCCGGGCCTCTTGCGCAAGCGCGTCGGCGCTTTCCCTTGTTTTGGAGCAAATCGCCCTGATCTCCACGAGATCGCGGGGCAGCCTGGCGTAATTCGCAAGATGCATCCGCGCCCCGAAGCGCGCGCCCACCAAACCAATTCCCAAGGTCTTCATATTGAAATGTTCATTCGGAGGCCGCAAGGAGCAGATCCATGACCTCGGCGTTCCGCTGGGTTTCAGCGAGGCTGAACTGCGGCGCGCGCCCGCGCAGAATCGCGTCAGCGAAGTCTTCCACCTCAAGACGATAACGGTCGCTCTGTTCGACCGGCAGCCTGCGGCGCTCATCGCCGACGGTCAAAGTGAGAAAGCCCGCGTCGTCGAGGAAGGTGTCGGGAATCTCCAACACGCCCCTGGTCCCGGTGATTTCCGAGAACACCCGCTTGTGGGCATTGAACCCGCAGTTCACCGAGGCGATCAACCCTGATGGATATTTCAGGAGCGCGGAGAACATGGTATCGACGCCTTTTGCTCGCACGCACTCGACGGAAACGGATTCAGGAAGCACGGCGGCATCGGATGACCCGGCGGCTTGATCCGCCACCATGCCGACAAAATTAACGGGGTAGCAACCCACATCGTAGAGCGCACCCCCGCCGAGTTCGGGCTTGAGCTTGATGGAAGCCGGATTGGCGAGCAGGAATCGAAAGGTGGAGTGGACGTATTTGATATCACCGAGCACGCCGCTGCGAAGCACGTCCAGCACCCGACGGGTACGGTCGGTATAGCGATACATGAAGCCTTCCATCAAATTGATTTTGTGCGCGGCACAGGCGGCGATCATGTTGCGACACTCCCGTGTGCTCAGAGCAATGGGCTTCTCGCAGAGAACATGTTTCCCGTGGTCGGCCGCCTTGAGGGTCCACTCGCAATGCAATGAATTGGGAAGCGGAATATAGACCGCTTCCACCTCGGAATCGCTAAGGAGTTCATCATAGCTGCGGAATGCCTTTGCCATCTTGAAACGCGCGCTGCAGTCCGCGAGTTTGGACTCTTCACGAGAGGCAATCGCATGGAATTCCGAGTTCGACGAGCGTTGCATGGCGGGGATCAGGTTCTCTCGCGCGATGCGCGCATACCCAAGGACGCCCCAGCGGATTCTTCGGTTTTCGGCAATCATGGCGGACGACACGATTCGGATAGTGAAGAAGGCGGCACCGACGACCAAGTTTATTTGGTGGAAAAAGCCGGCACCAATCGGGGCGGGGACGGGGTGCAAGCCGAAGATCCTTGCCGGTAAAGCGGGTGCGATTGGATGTGAGGGTCGGGAGCGCGGCTGGCTTCGCATACAGCCGCGGTCCGGTGTGCGT
>PLQC01000094.1 GCA_003159675.1 Limisphaerales bacterium | reverse complement strand
GTAGTTGGGATCGACGGCGTAGTAATCGCTGATGGAATAAGGGCTGCCGAAGCCGCCTTTGCGGAATTTTTCGCCGATGGGGTGGATGGGCATGATCCAGAGGATCGTCACGCCCAGGTCCTTGAGTTCGTCCAGTCGCGCGGTGACCCCGTTGAGGTTGCCGGTGGGAGAGAAATCACGCGGAAAGATTTCATAGAGGACGCCATCGCGCAGCCACTGGGGTCCGCGCACGGCGGTTTCCTTGGAGTAATCGGTATCGGCGCGCGCGGTGATGCCGGCCAGGAGGCATAACGCGGCCAGAACCCGGCGGAGCCGTGATGACGCATGCGAGCGGCAAAGCCTGGAGCGCGACGCCCGGGCGTTGCGTTGACCCGGTTGTGACAGGAAAAGAAAAGCGTTGAGGAACCGGCGCAGCGCGGAGCGCGGCGGCGTTTCCGGTGATTGATGGACAATCAGNNATCAGCATGGATTTGGAGTGTCGTGGATTGGGATCACTCGGACGGGCTTTGCCTCAGCCCCGCAGATATTTCACCACCGCTTCCGTCCGGGAATGGACGTGCAGCTTTTCATAGACAGTGCGCACGTAACTGCGGACGGTGTCGATGCTGATTTTCATGCGGTCGGCGATTTCCTTGTAGGCATAGCCATAAGCGAGCTGATCCAAAAATTCCTTTTCGCCGGGGGTGAGGCGCGGGACGTGCGACGGGTCGGCGGCGGGTCTGGAGAAGAACTGGACGACCCGGCGGGCCAGTTGGGGGCTCATCGGGGAGCCGCCGTCATAGACGTCGCGGATGGCCTCGAGCAAGCGGGCGGAGGCGGTGCGCTTGAGCAGGTATCCGCTCGCGCCGGCCTTGAGGGAATTGAACAGCGAATCGCTGTCTTCATAGACCGTCAGCATGAGAAACTGCACGTTGGGCAGCACGGCCTTCAATTGGCGGACGCATTCGAACCCTTTCATTCCGGGGAGATTGATGTCCATCAGGACGACGTCGGGCGGCCGTCGCTGGATTTCCTTGAGGGCGGTTTCCCCGTCGGGGTAGTCACCGGCGAGCCGGAAGGCGGAAGAGCGGCGGATGAGGGCCGCGAGACTGGTGCGGATGCCTTCATCGTCGTCCACGATGGCAACTTTGATCTGCATGGTTTCAGCAACAGCAGCGATCACGCGGTACTGATTGCCAGAACGCATGGTCGAATTGCAACCGCATGAATATGCGGCAGTACGGACTGGATCTCAAGCGTCTCCGAAGGCGGGTTCATCCGGAAAATTCACAATCAGACGGACGAGGGTTCCTCCGAGGGGGGTGGACTGAAGGGTCAGCGTGCCGCCGATGGTTTCGGCGCGGTGACGCATGTTTCCGAGCCCATGCCGTTTGCCCTCGGGTGTGGGCGGGGCCGGCTCGAAGCCCTTGCCGTCGTCTTGGATCAGGATTTCGAGGGAGCGGGCGTCCGCTTTGGCCTGCACTCTAACCTCTTTGGCTGCAGCATGTTTAAGAGCGTTGGTGAGCGCCTCCTTGACGATCAGGAAAATGTTGTGGCGCATGTCCGGCGGCAAGGGGCGCATGGGCAGATCGTGGGGCAGGTCGAGGCGGCAGCGGGTGGCATTTCCCTCGAACAATTCGCTGGCGAAGTGGGCGATGTATTCCACCAGGCTCTGCAAGGAGTCGCTGTCGGGCCTTACAGCCCAGACGATCTCTTCCAATGCCCGCACCGTCTGGTCCGCCGACTGGGAGAGTTTGCCTGCGTGGGTCTCGACCTGGAGGGGGTTGTCCTTGTCCGCCTTGACCAGTCCGCTGAGGAGGGAGATGCGAGCCAGGGAGGAACCCAGATCGTCATGGAGATCCTGGGCGATGCGGGCGCGCTCGCGTTCGAGCGACCGTTCCTGCTCCAATTGTTTCAGGCGGTGGTGGAGTCTTCGTTTCTCGACGAAGCGGACGATGCCGACGACGGAAGCCAGCAGGCCGGCAGCCGCCAGTCCGATGAACCAACGCACCTGCCAGAAATGCGGTTCCACCGTCAACGCCATTGTCGCGCCGGTTTCGTTCCAGACTCCATCGCTGTTGCAGGCGATCACGCGGAAGTGGTATTCGCCCGGCGGCACGTAACTGTAAAAAGCCGTCCGGCGCATGCCGGCTTCGACCCAATCCGGGTCGAGTCCCTCGAGGCGATAACGAAAGCGCACGCGTTCTGGGGCGCTGAAGCTCAGGCCGGTGTAGCGCAGTTCGATTCGATGTTTGCCGGGAGGAATCCGGAGCGTCACCGCTTCCGCCGCCGGCGGGTTTGTTGCGCCGGCGGTTACCTCGGTCGGGGAATTGGGAAACGGGAATTCGGAGACGGTGGTTCCGTCCACCAACGCTTCTTCCAGAACGACCGTGGGTGCGGGGGCGCTGGCGGCGCGGGGGTGGGGGTCCACCACGGCGATGCCTTTCAGGGTTGAGAACCAGAGCAGGCCGGATTTTGTTTTCAAGCCAGCGGGATAAAACCCGCCGGTGCATTCTTCGGACAGCATGCCTTCGAGCCGGCCATAGACCCTCGGGAAGACGGCGGGTGTTTTGCCTGCGGCCAGTTCGTCCAGATCGCGTTTGCTCACGCAGGCGATGCCGCGATTGCTGCCGAGCCAGAGGCGGTTGGCGTCATCTTCGAGGATTTGCGAGATGGTATTGTCGGGCAGCCCTTCGCGGAGGGTGAAGTTGGCCATGGTGCCGTTTTTCCAACGGCTCAAACCGCCGCCCGCGGTGCCAATCCACAGCGTGCCTTGGGGATCGAGGTAAAGGGTGCGGATCAGGTCGCTCAGGAGGCCGCGGGTCCTGTCGAAGTGAGCCAGGACTGTGTCTTTGAACCGATACAGGCCGCCTCCTTCCGTGCCGATCCAGATCGAGCCGTCTTTCTCCGGCACAAGGGCGGTGATGGCGTGGGGTTGCGAGTAACGGGTTTGGGCCGCCCAGTTCCCGCCCTGCAGGCGCCAGAGTTCGCCCTCCCGTGTCCCGGCCCACACCCGGCCCGCCGGATCTTCAGCCAGGGAAGTGACGTTCAATCCCACCAATGCGGGCGGCTCCACATCGTCCGGCGCGGTCGCCGGATGTTTGAAATGGAGGAGGGCATGCGCGGCTCCGGCCCAGCAACTGCCGTCGCGGGCCTTCAGCAGGGAATTGATTTCAGGATAACGCCGCGTCAAATCCGTGGAGTTCAAGCGGCTGAATCCCGCGCCCTCCCAGCTATACAAACCGTCGCTCGGTTTTCCCGCCCAGATCACGCCGGGCGCGACTTCGGCCAGGCCCTGGACGGGGCCGTAACCGAGTCCTGAGTTCTGGCCGAGGATTGAGAGATTGCTGTGTCGGAGCCGATTCAAACCTGCTCCGGTGCCCACCCAGAGGTTTCCCTCGCGATCCACCAGCAGCGATTCCACGAAATTATCGGAGAGCCCGCTGCTGGCGTTGACGACGGTGAGTTTGCCTTCCTTGAATTGGAACAGGCCTTCGCTGACGGATCCCGCCCACACGGTTCCATCCACCTCTTCGGCCAGCGTGTTCACATACGGTCTGGCCAGGTGCCGCGGGATTCGATAGCGGCGCCATTCGGCGCCGTCATGACACAGCACGAAATCATCGCCCGCGCCGATCCAGGTTCGGCCGGCATGGTCCACGAGCAGACAATGCGGGTCCTGGAGCAGTCCTTCCACGGAGGCGTCCCTCACCGGAAGGAATTTCCCTCCGCGAAACTGGAAGACGCCTGCTCCGCGGGCCCCGAGCCACACGGTGCCGTTCCGATCCTTGAACAGAGCAGAGATGGCGTTGCCTTTGAACTCCGCGGCGGCGTCCAGCGTCCCGAAGCGTCCCTGCTCCCAAATCGCCAATCCCACCTCGGTGCCGATCCAGAGCCGTCCCTCGCTGTCTTCTGCGAGCGCGGTGATTGAATCGGACGGGAGGCCGTCGCGGAGTGTGAGGGTGGTGAACCGTCCGTCCTGCCAGCGGGTGAGGCCGCCGCCGACGGTTCCGATCCAGAGGATGCCGCGGCTATCCTCGAAGAGCACGCTGACCGGCCCGCTGGGAAGGCCTTCGCGCATGCCGAAGGCGACGAAACGGATGCCATCAAACCGGGCCAGGCCGTCGTCGCTTCCGACCCACAGGTATCCGTCATGCGTTTGAGCCAGGGCGCGGACGGAGTTTTGCGGCAAACCCTGTTCCCGCTGCCACGATTGGAATGTAAGCGGCAGGGCGCTGCGGCGGGCTCCGGCGGCGGGCCCGCTGGAATCGGAGCCTTCTCCCGTGACGAAGTCGCTGAAGGACGTGGCGATGGCCATGTCGCTGAAGGTCCATCCGCCACCGCCGCCGCCGTGCCGGAGGCGAATCTGGTTGAAAGAGGCGTTGGCCTTGATCCGGGTTGTGCGGTTTTCCAACTGGTTCTCCTCCGTGGCGCCTGGGACCAGGTCGGGATCCAGCCAGATGGTGACAAGGTCGTCTGCGCCGGCGACGTATTGGACTTTGAAAACGATGGTCCGCTCGATGCCGCGGCGTGGGAATTCAAACGGGAAGAAGGAACCCAGTCCGGACGATTCCGGCCGGCCCGAGCGCAGGTCCATGTCGCCGAAAACTTTGTTGTTCTCACCGGTCTCCGCCGTGTTGAACGCGCTGTAGGCCCAGGCCTTCAGAGAGTTGCCCACTCCCAGCCGTTCAGCGTCGCCTTCGTAGAGCTCGAACGCCGCGAAGAACTCCTCGGTGCCCACATCCGACAGGGGATCCACGTGAAATTTGAAATAAAGTGTGTCCGTCGAGGAATCGTCGCGTTTCAACGCGCCGCCGAGGATGTCACTGCCGGCTTCCGTTTCGTGAACCAGCGTCGCGCCCAGGTCGCTCCAGAGAACGATCGCAGAAGCCTGGGCCGCGTACGCCAGGAGCAACAGTGACAGGCTGCGGAGGATGGCCCGAATGGCAAACGACGGGCAGTTCAGGGCCGGCCGCTGCAGCGGCGAGGGCAGGGAGCCGGACGTGGCCAGGAACCGGAGCATGGGCGGTATTATGAGGCTTGCACTGGAACAATACAAGCAGGCGTGCGGATGGGGTGTGAATGGAAGTGCGGGTTGGGAGCGCGGCTGTATGCGAAGCATCAGCCGCAGCGGGTAAGCAGTTCGATGGCGCTTGGGAGCGTGTTCCGGGTGTGAAATGGCTTGGCGCGCTGCGGCTGGTCCTCGGCGGACACCGCCGCGATCCGGTGTGCGTGTTGACCCGTAATTCCGGTCGCCTCCGTGCGAATGGCAGTGTCATCGTTTGTTGGCGGCGGTGTTGCCGCACATTTATGCGATTGCAATCAAGTTGCGGATTCTGGCACTCAATACGAATGCTTACACAAACCGGCGGCCGCTCTTCAAAGCGCAGTCGAGGCGGGGCGATCGTTGCGACCGGACTGATGATGATGGTTGCCACCGGCCTGCCTGCCGCGAACGCCGGCGCTGCACCTGCGAACGTGGTAGTGGGACAGGTTCGAGTGGAGGTGTTGTCGGATTCGCTGGTGCGTCTCGAACTCAAGGGACGCGAAGGATTCGAGGATCGGACCACGTTTCACGTGCTCGATAGGAACTGGCCGGGGACCGCATTCACCACCAACGTCACGGGCGGCGAGGTGGTGATTCGCGCAGGCAGGTACGCCGTTCGGGTTCCAGACAATGCCGATTCCTTGAAGGGCATCCGGGTCGAATCCTCGGATGGCGGTGAACTTTTCAACTGCACCGGGGCGCTACCGAACAGCGAATGGCTGCCGGGCCCGTCGGACAAGCCCGCGGTGTGGTCCTTTGCCGATTCGCCGCGGCTGGTTCCTCCGCCGTGGGGGTTGACGCCGGCTCCGGCGGGGTCCGACCGGGCGCAAACCGAGGGGTGGGATGTGGACAACGACGCGCCCGACGTATATGTGTTTGTTCCCGGAGGAGATTACCGGCAACTGCGGCGCGATTTTCTCAAGCTGACCGGGCCGACCGAGATGGTGCCGCTGTTCGCGCTGGGGTCCTTCGACAGCCGGTGGTACGACTACAGCGAGGTGACGGCGTTGCAGCAGATTGCCGACTACCGCGCGCACCGGATTCCGCTCGATGTGCTGGTCATCGACACCGGCTGGCGGGAGAACGCCTCGACCGGTTATCGGCCGAATGCGAATTTATTTCCGGACATGAAACGCCTTTTTCAGGAGGCCCATGACCGGCACGTGCGGATCCTGTTCAACGATCATCCGCAGCCGAAAGGCGCCAGCGGCCTCGATCCTGTCGAAATGGACTATCGTTACGCCGGGCTGTCGGGGCTGTTGAACCAGGGATTGGATTTCTGGTGGTATGACCGGAACTGGATGGTGGCCCTGACCCCGCCGTCGCCGAAATTGAAAAAGGAAGTCTGGGGCATGCGCCTCTACCACGACATCACACAACAAGTGAGGCCCCAGTCGCGGCCCCTGATCATGGCTAACATGGATGGCATCGACAACGGCATGCGCAACCGTCCTCCGGATGTCGCGTCCCACCGGTTTCCGATCCAGTGGACCGGGGACATTGGTCCCGGCTACGAATTTTTGAGGCGCGGTGTGGAGAATGCGGTTTATTCGGGCGTGCAGGCGCTTTTTCCTTACATGAGCGAGGACCTGGGAGGGCACACCTCCAATCCGACCCCGGAACAATACATCCGCTGGATCGAGTATGGCGCGCTGTCGCCAATTTACCGTCCGCACTGCACTCACAATCTGATGCGGATGCCGTGGACGTTTGGCGCGGATGCCGAGCGGATTGCGCGTCGGCTGGTAAACATGCGTTACCGGCTGCTGCCGGTGTTCTATGCGGCGGCGCATGAGAATTACGAGACGGGCGAACCGCTGTTGCGGCGGCTGGACCTGGATTTTCCCGAATACCCCGAGGCGAGTCGCAATGACGAATATCTGTTAGGCAGAAGTATTCTGGCGGCTCCGGTGCTGGAAGGTTCGCTGGGCGTGGTTCCCGGCGGCTGGCTGAGCACGGCCGATGGGCAGGCCGGTTTGCAGGGCGAGTATTTTGCCAACGAAGACTTGTCCGGCACACCGGCGTTGACTCGAACGGATGGCAGCGTGGATTTCAATTGGGGCCGGCGCGGCCCGGGGTCGGAAGTGGCGCCGGATCACTTTTCCGCGCGCTGGACCGGAGTCATTCAAGTGCCTGAATCGGTCGGTGACGTGCGATTGGCCACGGTCGAGGATGACGGCGTGCGGGTGTGGATTGATGGCAAACAATTGATTGATGCGTGGGGGCCTCATGACTCGACCCTCACCGAGACTTCCGAGACGGTAACGGCGGCCCGGCCGCATCAGTTGCGCATCGAATACGAGCAGATTCTCGGCAACGCGCTCATTCACCTGCGCTGGCGCAAGGCGACGGATGACGCCTCGGCGGTTCGTGTGGTGTGGATTCCGCCCGGCACCTGGATCAACGCCTGGACCGGCCACGCGGTGACCGGGCCGGCGACCGTGACGAACAGGATCCCGCTGGACCAGACGCCGATCTTTGTCAGATCGGGAACTGTTTTGCCACTGGCTCCGGAGATGGAATACACGGGTCAGTTGCCGTGGGACCCGATCACGCTGGATGTGTATCCGCACGCGGGTGAAACCAATGCGGCGACTTTGTACGAGGACGACACGCTGACCACGGCTTACCAGTCGGGGCGGTTCCGAACGACGACCGCAATGGTGTCGGCGGATGGCGCCCGGCATGAGGTGAGGGTGGCGATCGGCGCGGCCAAGGGCGACTTTGACGGCGCTCTGAAACGAAGAGCGTGGGTGCTGCGAATCCATCCGCCCGTCGATTGGCCGAAAGATCTTGTTCCGGCCGGCGCCGAGGCCAACGGCAAGAAGATCCACGCCTCCGTGCTCCGGCTTGTGCGCGATCAATCGGCGATGCCGTTTGGAGACCAGGCCGGAGCGCCTGACGGGGACGTGTTCGAGTTGAAACTGCCTGCTGCGGACGTGAGCGCCGGAAGAGAAGTCCGGGTCACATTTGGACCCCCGCCGGCTCATTGAGTATTCCGGCTCGCCGTGACCAGGCAGGGACGTGCTGCCGCGCGTCCAGGCCGGCCGGCAGGTCGGCCCTGCCGGGTTTCATGGAAGCTTTGGCGCGGCGTCAGCATCGACAGTCAGGGAATCAATTTCACCCGGTAGAAGCGTTGCGTGACAGTGGCGGGAGGCGCGTCGGTGTAGCCCAGGAAAAGTTGCAGTGGCCCGGCGGTGTTGGACGCTCCGGGAAGATCATTCCACACGTTGCCCAGGACATCCTCATAGACAATTTGGTGGAAGCCACCGCGATGTTGCCGGCCTTGGCCCAGGACGCGGCAGTGGTGGCGCCGGGCGGCAACTGGTCGGACACAAAGCTTATTGCAATGGCATTTCCATCCCGGACCTACCGCACAAACGTGCGGTAGCTGTGCCGGGGCCCGGACTGGTATGACTTATGGCAGAGTCACCCGAAGTGCAATCTCAGAACCCGGCTTTAAGGAATCAGGAAGGCGGGCTGCGGCGGGTGATTTGACCGATGCGGTCAGGACACGTATTTTAACGCCAGTAGCTCAGGAATCCGAATGCCCTGCAACCCCCTGCTGTGAATTCAAATCATGCTTCGCGCGTCGGTCTGATCCTCGCTCTCCTGCTTGGGAGCACGCACCTCGTTCGCGGCGAGGCGATGCTCGAACTCTTCAATGTGAAGTGGGCGGACCTGACCCAAAAGATGCCCGAGATCGCCGAAGCCGGTTATGACAGCCTCTGGGTGCCGAACCCGGCCAAGGGCACCAGCGGCGGCTATTCGATCGGATACGATCAGTTTGACCCGTTTGATTTGGGCAACAAGAACCAGCAGGGCACGATCGCGACGCTTTACGGCACGGAGGCCCAGTTGTTGCAGATGGTGCAGACGGCCCATCGGTTCGGCATCCGCGTCTATTTTGACAACGTGATGAACCACCGGGGTTCGGCGGTGCCCGGTTTCAACGCGGGCACGCCCACCAATTATTACCCGGGCCTGATACCGCAGGATTTTCATCTGCAGACCGTGGCGGGCGGCTATTACCAGAACTGGCCGCAAGTTGGAAATTATTGCTATCAATTCGAGGTCCAGAACCAGCCGTTGCTCGGGTTGGTGGACCTTGCCAACGAACCGGGAACGATCAACAACAACTTCGGCTCCACGCTGGGCAACACCCTCACCAAGCCCGTGTTTGTGCGGCAGCCCGGCAACCCGGATTATTACATGGACACCAACGGGCCTTCGCTCGGCGGCGGCCTTCACCCGTTCAACGGCACTCATGGGCAGCCGGTTGCGGAAGACGTGACCGCGTATCTCATTCGCGCGGCGATGTGGACGGTGTACACCACCAAGTGCGACGGCTTCCGCCTCGACGCCGTCAAGCATGTGCCGTCGAATTTCTTCGGCGCCAACACTGGTGCCAGCACGTTCACGAACGACCCGTCGTTCAGCGGATACACGGGGGGGATCCAGGCGATGTATGACGCGGTGCACGGTTACGGCAACAACGTCGATGGCAACGGTTACGTCGAGACGGACGGGAATCGGAACAGCCTTTTCGACACCGAATCGCCGCGCAACGATGCGATGATCTTCGGCGAGCACGTCTCGCCGGTGCCGGATTTCCAGCAATATCTCGAGGTCGGAATGCGCCTGTGCAACCAGCCGCTTTACAATCAGATGAACAGCGCCCTGTCCGGCAGCGCGGGATTGCAGGGCATGGACGGACGCGACTATGCGCCCGGCCCGGAGTTTCCGTGCGGGAGCACGTCTTACCCCTGTTACAGCGCGGCGCAGAGCGTCATGTTTCCCCAGACCCAGGACGCCGGCAGTTGCTGTCCGGTCCATCAGGAATTGCAGGATGCCTACTATTTCATGCATGAGGGGTTGCCGATGATTTATTCCGACGGCTACAACCACTCAGGGGCGCCCGATTATTTTCCCACCGTTTCCTACGCCAATTATCTGGGTGAATTCAGCGACAACCGCATGCCGGAGATTGCCTATCTCCACAATCAACTCGCGCGCGGCGGCACCTGGTCGCGCTGGAGCGATCAGAACATCGTCGCCTTCGAGCGCTACGATTATCGGGAAAGCACCAATCCTCCGGACCAGGACGTGGTGCTGTTCGCGATGAATGACAATTTCGGCAATCCCGGGGACATCGCCTTCGATGACGGGATCACGCGGACGTACGACGGGTATTACGGATCGACCAATGGGACGTACGAAACCTCGAACTCCCGGAATTACGGGTTATGCGTGGGCTTTCCGCCGGGGACCGTGTTGGCGCAACTGGACACCACCTCCCCGGGCACGAACCGTGCCTATGCCCGGCTGTTGGTCCACAATGCCACCACCAGTTCCCAGGCGGCGCTCAACTCGGCGAATGATCCCAACCCGATCAACCGTCTGATCTATGTCAATACAACCCCTCCCGCGGGCGGCGGCGCGGTGGAATTCCTGGTCCCCACCGGCGGCTGGGTGATGTACGGCCGCCAATGGCCCGAAGCCAGCCGGGCCAACCCATCGACCAACGCCATCCTCTTCCTCCAGGGCGGCAGTGAAGTATCCCACATCACCGTTTACCGCCATGACGGCGCGAACGGCGATCCCAATTTCGATCCGGTGTATCCCTTCAAACTACGCGGCAGCGTGGATCCGTTTGGCAACGTGGTCACCGGCCCGAACGTATCCAATCTCACCTACGCGATCGATGTTCCCGTGGTGACCAACGCGGCATTCGACATTCTCGTCCGCAGCGACGCCTCCTCGGTCAACACGCTCGTCAAGCTCGATGGCGGGATCGACCTGAACAGCCAGATGGCGTTGGGACCCCTCAGCGGCGGCGTGGGTCCGACCGGGCCGGATTTGCGCGACAACAAGCCGGGGTACGTCACGGACGTCTTTCTGGGTTACGAACAAGCGGCCTTCCAGTTCCGGAACGGCCCTGAAAAATTCGCGGCCCGCAACATTGCCAGCAACAACGTCGTGTCGCTCGGCGCCGAAACCTATTACTACACGGTCGGCGGATCCGACACGGTGGTTTCCGGCGCCGGCATCGGGGCCGGCATCACCAACCAGACGGCGAACTGGGTGTGGCACGATCCGACGAACACGGTCACGTCCTTGAGCTCGAACCCGCCTTCGCAGATGTATCCGCTCAATCCCGCGTCCGGCCAGTCGGTGGATGTCTGGGCGCAAGCCGGCTACCAGTTTCAAATCAACACGTGCTTCCTCTACTACACCACCGACGGCTCGAATCCCGAAGGGGCGTTTGGCATCGGGAAGGGGACCACAAAGGTGGCGCAGGGATTCTGGGTCAATCATGACAGCACCCAGAGCAATGTGGACTGGTGGAAAGGCACCATTCCCGGCCAGACCGCCGGGACCCAGGTGCGCTATAAAGTCGCGGTGTTCAACGGAGGGAGCATCTATCAAGGACAGAGCATCCCGACGATTTCCGACTCCGAGCTCTCGGGTTCCAAACTGTACGGCCTGACCCAGGCGGCGATTACGAATTTCAACCCGACCACGGCCGTGGTCTGGCTCCACAACGATCTCAACACCAACAACACCACGATCGGTTTGCAGTCGGGTTTCCACATCGTTCGCGTCCACACGTTTCTGCCGCGCACAAACCAGTCGAGCGTGTACAACACCTTCCTGCAAACCTTCTATTACGACGGCGCGCTGCCCGGCGGCGTGATCGCGACTCCCTCGACGGATGGCGCCGCCATCAGCAACGGGACCTACACGGTTGTCGTCCGCGCGGACAGCACGGTCGTGGGGGTTGACTTCAACATCCAGGACGGCAATACCAACAACGACGACGCCGTGACCGGCCAGGCCAATGGCAATGGCAACACCAACGGCGTCCCGGTGTTCGTCAGCGCCACGGCGGCGACTCCCGATCCGAATCTCAGCGCGCTGTATCCCAATTACCCGCAGGAATATCATCTCACCTACGTGTCCGTCCCCAACAGCGGCACGGCCACCATCACCGTGCGATTGAAGGAATACGCGACGACTGTTTATCCGAATCGATTTACGACGTTGACGCGCACCGTGAGCACGGTGGCGCCGACCCAGGTCGTGTCCATCTCGAACCCCGGCGTGGACGGGACGATCCTCACGATGGCAGGCGGCAACAGCTTCCCGATCCAGACCTGCTTCACCTCGACGCTCGATACGAACAACATCAATCTGTTCAGCATCTACATCAACGGCGTCTTCCAACTGCGCCGTGATCCCAACACGTTTTTGCCGTATTTCTTTATCACGGGAACGGGTTGCGGTACCGGAATGCGGACGCTCACCTACGACTGGATCCCCGCCATGGCTGGCACGAACGTCATTCAGGTGATTTACACCAACAGCGTCATTCTCGGTGATTCGAGGACGGTGATTGTCGCGCCGCCTCTCTACATTTCGGCCCTTTCCGTCAATCAACTGGTCACATGGGACAGCGCTCCGGGCGTGAACTATCAGGTGCTCGCAACGACCAACCTCAGCCAGCCGTTCGAGCCGATCAGCTCCATTATTCAGGGGAGCGGCGCTTCCACGTTCTATTTCGATGACTCGGCTCCCGTGGCGCAAAAGTTTTACAAAATCCAGGTCGTGCAGTAGCGGGATGCCCCCATGCCGCACCACCGACAAGGACTTGATTTGAGACCCAGCCGGTTTGCTCCGGTTCTCCTGGGACTTGCGCTCTGGCTCGGCGCCGGCGCCCCCTCGCGGGCGATCCCGGCCAACGCCTGGCATATTCCCGACAATACCGCCGATCTCGGGTTCAATATGCGCAACCCCGAGTTCGAGATCGGCAGCAACACCGCCGTCGCCGTCTATAGCGGCATCCAGAGACTCAACAACTCCTTCGGCACGGCGAACCAGACCGGGGGATGGGTGGTTTACAAGGGCGCGACGCAAAGTTCCTGGAGCAGCAATGCGCTGGCTTTTTACCTCAACGGCGGTCCGAGTCCGAACAACCAATACTGGTCCGCCTCGTTCAACTCCTCCGCGGTCGGCCCCAACGAGGTCATTCAATATTACCTCTACCTCACGTTCGACGGAGTCAACGGCGTGACGAACACCTGCATTTACGGCGGCGACGGCTCCAGCCTGACGACTACAAACCTATCCATCGCGGCGGCGTCTCCCTTCACCATCCGCAACCGCGCGGCGTGGTTGTGGCATAACAACAACCGCGTGATCGACACCGGCGACGACCCCAGCCGCGTCAGCGTGGACTTCTGGACCAAGATCGGATACCTCGGCAAAGACGACAGCCTCGGGTCACTCTGGGTGGATAACGCCGCGCTGTACTACACCACGAACGGCTCCACGCCGGCAGGCTCCCTCGGCGCCGGCAGCGGCGGCACGCAGGTTGTCCCCTTGTCTTTCGACCACGCCGAGACGGACCCGAGCATCGCGGGCGACGCGATGTGGTGGTTCACCAGCGTGAGCAACCTGCCGACGTTCACCACGATCAAATACAAGATCGGCGCCTGGAACAGCGGAAACAACGAGGAGAAATTCGCCGAATACAACGCCGGCAGCCCGACAAATCTCTTCAGTTTCTCGGTCGGCACCGTCGGAGCTCCCGTGCTGACGGTCAACGGCGTCAACGCGGATTACACCACCACCCACGTCTTTGTCAACGAACTCGCCGGCGATTCCATCCCGCTCAACATCCTGTTCTCTCCCGGTGAATCCAACCTCACCGCCGTCGAGGTGTTTTCAAACCTCAACCGTCGCGACCGCGCCACGCTGGACGCCAACGGCGACGGCATCGAAGACGGCATCGTTCCACCCGACGGCAACACCATTGTCGCGGGTGACGACAGCAATTATTACAAGGCGTACACCATGACGAACACCGGGACGCCGGGGCAATATTCGCTGACGTTTTACGCCCAGAAGACCGGGGCTTACCGGTTGACCGGGCGCTTCATGGTTGCCGGCAACACCAACTGGATCTGGTACAGCAGCAACGGCCGGCGCGACCACGCCATCGTGGTGTCGCCGGAGAAGGCCCGGAACATCGTTTTTTACGAGTTGAACGCGATGAACATGGATTCGCAGGGAACACTGGATTCCCAGCGCAGCACCTTCACGGATTTGTATGGCGGCCCGGGATCGCGGACTTACGATCCCGTCACCAACCGCTTCAATCTTGGCTACGCGCAGAATCTCGGCGTCAACTGGCTCTGGTTCCAGCCGATTCATCCCATCGGCATCGACGGCCGCCAGGTGGATCCCGACACCGGCCTGCCGTATGTCGTCGGCAGCCCTTATTCCGTGAAGAATTTCTTCCAGGTGAACCCGCTGCTGGGCAAGTCGGAGACGCGCGATGAGGCGATGCAGGAATTCACCAACTTCGTCGCCGCGGCGGACTCGGCGGGCATCAACGTCATGCTCGATGAGCCTTTCAACCACAGCGCCTACGACTGCGAACTGGACGCCAGCGGGGTGAATTATTTCGCCACCAACGCCGCGCCGACGGACGAAATCCGCGACCGGGAAGCGCGGGTATATTCGCTGAATGGAAACTATTGCAGCCGCGCCTATGACAGCAACAGCATTGCGCTCGCTCCCGACCGGGGAGACTTCGGCAAATGGTCCGACGTGCACGACATCTTTTTCGGCGTTTACGCGGCGCTGGTCTGCCAGAACCCGCAGGACAACGGCAATTACGTGAACGAAGGCGATTGGTTCGATTATTCCACGGTCACGGGCAACTTCGACCCAATCACGCAAAACGTATGGAGATATTTCTCCGACTGCCTGCTGTACTGGCTGGACAAGACCGGCTGCCCGACGAATACGCCGCCCGACCAGACCTTCCACGGCATCGACGGCCTGCGGGCCGACTTCGGACAGGGCCTGCCGCCGCAGTGCTGGGAGTACATCATCAACAAGGTGCGTAGCCGGAAGTGGGATTTCGTCTTCATGGCGGAGTCGCTCGACGGCGGCGCGGTGACCTACCGTTCGAACCGCCATTTCGACCTGTTGAACGAGAACATTGTTTTCGAGCTGCAATCCGCCGCCACGGCCAGCGATTACCGGAACATTTTTGACGCGCGCCGCAATACCTACGGTCAGGGGCTCGTCCTGCTGAACAACACCTCTCACGACGAGGAAAGCTATGCCGATCCATACCAGGCTTTGATTCGCTACATGACGTGCAGCACGATTGACGGCGCGCCGATGATTTTCTACGGAGAGGAACTGGGCATTTCGCAGACGTTTGGCTTCGACCAGTATCAATTGAATTTCGGAAAAATGATTCCGCAATTCATGAAGTACAACTCGCTCCAGCCGATTTTCGCGCCCGCGAACAGAACCTATGGCCTCGACCAGCTTTATCCGCTGTACGCGGCGGTGAACCAGGCGCGTTCCTTCAGCGCCGCCCTGCGCAGTTCGAACCGGTATTATCTCAATCAAACCGGCGCCGGCAACCCGCAGCCCTCCCTCTTTTCCGTGGCAAAATACGAGACCGCCAATGCCTCGCCGAATTTTTCCGACGTCGTCTTCGCCTTCGTGAATCTCGACCGCAACAATCCCCAGCAGGGCAATTTCAACGTCAACCTCACCCAGAACGGCTCGAACCTCTTCGGCATCAAACCCGGCCGATTGTACAATGTCAAAAACATCGCCGCTTACCTGGGAGTCGATTCGACTCGCCGCAATGTCTGGCTCTGGGGCGGCGGAATGGCCGGCAGCGACCTGCTGTCCAACGGTGCGTTCGTCTCGCTGAACCCGGTGCCGACGACCAACGGAGGCTGGTCCAGCGCGCCGTTCGAGGCGCAGTACCTCAAACTGTACGACGTGACCCCACCGCCGACGCCGGGAGCGCCGGGCACCGGGAGGGCCTACGTCCTCACAAACACCGTGACGTTCACCTGGGCAGCCGTCAGTGATCCGGATGGCGGCGTATCGGGTTACCATGTCGTGGTCGGTACCGCTCCGGGCAGTTCCAACGTGTTCAACGGCGTCGTCACCGGCACGACCCTGACCGTGACGAACGGCTATGGCGTGACGCTCTATGCGGAGGTCAGCGCGGTGAACAACGCCGGGATCGAGGGAGTGGCCGGCGCCAGCAGCGCGGGCACGACCCTGGTGGACCCGAACTGGATCCCCGTTCTCAGGATGAACGGAAGCAGCGTCCTGGCGTGGTCGAGCGTCGCGGGCAAGAACTACCAGGTATGGACCACCACGAACCTTTCGACTCCGTTCACGCCCATCAGCGGCATGATCAGCGCATCGGGTTCAACCACCCGTTACACAAACAACCCGGCCGAGGTGGCCCGATACTATCGTGTTCAGCTCTTCCCGTGAAGCGCAGGGGCAGGAACGCCGCATTCATGCGGCAGAGCCGGCCCAACACCTCCGCTGCTGGCTGAAGCCGGCGTTCCTTTCGCACGGCTTCAAGGTCACAATGCGCTCCCGATTTGTGATCGAGGGCTTCCCATAAGGAGTTGTACGGACGCTGGCGGCCGGCATACCGCACAAACATGCGGTAGCCATCTCCCCAGCAGAATTGATAAAGTCTGGCAGACGAAATAATAACCCTTCGACTAAATCCAACTAGAACTAATCTTATGAAAGCCAAGGCTCTCATTGCTGGTTTCGCAACAACGGCGTTCGTGGCGGGGCTTGCTGCCACCGCGCAGGCCGCAATCAACGTGGATGGAACTCTGGACGCCGACTACGGCGCTGCGCTCGCCACCCAAACTGTCAATACCGGGTTCGGCGACAGCACCGTCGGTGATGGGACATCGGCTGGCGGCTCGGAGTTGGACGCCGGTTACGGGGTGGTTCAAGGCGGGAACCTTTATATCATGCTGACCGGCAATTTCGAGGCCAACGGCAATCGCGTCAATGTGTTCATTTCAGACGGTCGTTCGGGTCAGAGCACACTGGCGGTGCCCGCGACGGGTAACATGCAGGCAATGAACGGTTCGCTTTTCAGTCCCGGCTTCAGTGCGACGCTTGCGATGGACTTTAACGACTATGCAGGCACCGCCTTCGTTGAAGAGTACAGCCTGGTGGGTTCTCCTTCCGGCGGCTATGTGGGCTCCTTCGGCCTGACCGGTGGAATCGGGACGGGCAGCCCCGGCGGCTCCATCGTTTACGGCCTGAACAATCTCAACGCTGCGGGCGTGAATGGAAGCGCCCCCACGGCCGCCAGCGCGGCTGCCGCGGACGCAGTGACAACCGGCCTGGAAATTGCCATTCCTCTTTCGTTGCTCGGCAATCCCACCTCGGGGATCATGGTTCTGGCCGACATCAACGGCAACGGAGACACTTACTTGTCGAACCAGTTCCTTCCGGGTCTCCCCGTAGGATCGGGCAACGTGGGAACCTCCGGTTTCAACTTCGGTTCCACCTCGGGTGAATATTTCACCGTGCCGGTGCCGGAACCCACGACCGCCGCCCTGCTCGGCCTGGCCGGCCTGGCGACAGTGATCGCAGCGCGCAACCGCAAGTAAGCCGATTCGGCAATTTTCTCCTTCGAACCAGGCCCCGCCTCGCGCGGGGTCTGTTCGTTTTCCAGACCGCCGTTATGTCCCGAGCGAGCGGGATCAGCAGCGGCAACCGACGAACCCGGAAGACAGCGGACTCTTCAGCGCACGACATCTCACTTATGCTTATTGAACATAGGAGAGTCCTTCTGATTGATATTGTTGGTTGCTGCTGCTGACGCTGATCCTCAGCACAACTTATGCATATACCGGCCACTCAGACAGAGTGAAGCTCGAAGCCATCGACGGGGTCCGTACATACAACTAACCACATACTCTTCAACGTCAACCGGCGGACTTCCAATTTGATCCGCCAATGCCGGAGGTTGTTTGGGCGCCGGAAAGGTCCGCGACCTCCTCGACCCGAAAGACCCGGAAAATTATCATGGACAGGCTGTCGTCCGCGTGCAAATGAGTAGGCGGATTCCATTGCAATGTACGACATAAAATCTAAAGGACAGCGCAAGCGAATCCCGGGAGGGCAACACTGACAATGGACGAGCCCGCTCGAACTGAAAAGTCATCGCGGCCGTCGGTTGGCTGGTTGAATCGAACTGTGTTCGGCATCGGGCTGGCATCGCTCTTCAGTGATTGGTCGCATGAAATGGCCACGACCGTGATGCCGGCGTTCCTGGCGACGATGGGTGTGGCGGCGGCATGGCTCGGTTTGATCGAGGGGGTCTCGGACGGCCTGTCGAGCTTTGCCAAGATGGCATCGGGCTATTACACCGACCGACTTCAGCGCCGCAAACCCATCGCGATTGCCGGCTACCTGGTCACGGCATTGGGCACGGCTTCGTTCGGACTGGCGACGGCGGCCTGGCATGTTCTTGCCGGCCGGGCGTTCGCCTGGCTGGGGCGCGGTGTGCGCACCCCGGTGCGCAAGGCGCTGCTGGCCGGGTCGGTGACGAAGGAGACGTATGGCCGCGCGTTCGGCTTCGAGCGGATGATGGACACGATGGGCGCCATCGTTGGCCCGGCTTCGGCGTTCGTCCTTCTCCAGGTGTTTCACCATCATTACCCGACAGTGTTCGCGGTGACGCTGGTTCCGGGTCTGCTCGCGGCCGGCCTCATCGCTTTCGTCGTGAAGGAGAAATCCCGCGCGCGCGTGCCGCATATTTCGCTCGGCGGCCAATTGCGCCTGTTACCGGCCGCTTACCGCAAACTTTTGGTTGCGTCGGGGTTGTTCGGGTTGGGCGCCTTCGCGCACACGCTGCTGATTCTGTTGGCCACCCAGAAATTGACGCCAACGCTGGGCGCGACGAGGGCAGCCAGCGTGGCCGTCGCGCTCTATGTGCTTCACAATGTTTTTTATGCCTCGTTCGCGTTCATCGGCGGCTGGCTCGGCGACCGCTTGCCTAAGAACCGGCTTCTGGCTGGAGGCTATCTTATGTCGGCAGCCATGTCATTTTGCATCATGTTCCTGCCCGCTACCATCGGCACGCTGGCGCTGGTTTTCATCCTGGGCGGAACGAACGTGGCCCTCGAAGAGACGCTGGAAGATTCGCTCTGCGCGGAACTGGTGAGCGAGGAGCATCACGGAGTGGCCTTCGGCACCCTGGCGACGGTCAACGGAGTTGGGGATTTGCTGTCGAGCGTCATGGTGGGAGCGCTGTGGACCGGGTTCGGGACCCGCGTGGCGTTCGGTTACAGCGCGGCGCTTTCCATCGCCGGGGCGGTGCTGGTTTGGAAGCTTCGTCCGACCCGGGGCAAATGAATTGTTCCGCAGGCCGTAGGCCAGGAAGGCATCTTCGATGCCCAACCCAAGGGCGCGACAACTCATCACGATATGATCGATGCAGTTTTGATTCACCCACGCTGCGCCGATGAGGCCGTATTGTGACTTCTACGGGAACCGCAGGCGATAGAACATGTTGGCGGCCGGCAGGGTTGAATTGATGAAGAAGTTTGTCGCGTTCGTCTGGTATTGTGAAGTCGGGACCTGAACCCAGGGTGACGGAGTTCCCGCAAGCGTCCTGCTTGAGTCCAGCACCCAGCCGGCGTAGGCAATCGGCCAGGAAACCGCGACGCCGCCGCCCGCCTGGGAAAGCGTGATCTGGGGCGGCCAGGGTAACTGGGACAGAACCAGCGCGCTGTAGGGTCCGATGGTGATTCCGACCGTGGCCGGCGTGCCGGTGGCGGTCACCTGGGCGGTTCCAACGTTGCCGTAGTCCGTTCCATAATTGGTGGAATCGCTGTTGAAATGGACGTACCAATTGCCGGCTCGCGGGAAGGAGAGCGTGTAGTTGCTGCGGGTGGTACCGGCGAAGTTGGCAACCACGATCGCGTCCTGGTTCGTGGCTGTGGCGCCGCTTTGCCAGCGGCGGTAGGCCACGAGTTTGTTGAAATTATCCATCTGGAAGACACTGCACTGGTCGCCTTTCAGCCCGGGAACGTCGCCGTCCAGGTTTCGTCGGAGGCGAATCAAATCATGGTAAAGCAGGACGATGCGGCTGTACGTGTTGGTTTTGGTCCAATCCACGGGCCGGCTGGAACTGAATTGTTGGTTCTCCAGCATTTCCTGTCCCTCGAAAAACATCGGCACGCCGGGCGAGGTAAAGGTGAGCGCGGCTCCAAGCGTGGACAACTTGCGCGCGCGGTAACTGTCTGGCGTGTTGGTGTCGATCGCCGTTGGCAGGCGAACGCCGTTGTTGAGATCGCCGACGACGTCGTGCGACTCCAGGAAAACCACGCGGTTCAGTCCCGCCGAAAAATTGAAGAGCGTGTTGTTCGTCACCGCATAGGCGATCGCGGTCATGTCGCGGCTGCAGTGCTGTCCAGTTAAGAGGA
>PLQC01000135.1 GCA_003159675.1 Limisphaerales bacterium | reverse complement strand
TAATCCCCTGAGACCGTGCCGCCCGTCGCCAGGCCTTATTGTTTGCAACGCTCATCAGGCGACACGCTGTCGCCTCTCCCCGGCGGCGGTGTCAAGGTCCGCCCCCAGCCCAACTTGGAACTTGGAACCTGGAACTGGGAACTTACAATGGAAGGCATGAATCTGCATTCCGTGGGACAATTCCCCGCCTACCGCCCCCGGCGGCTGAGGCAGTCCGCCGCCCTGCGCCGGCTGGTCTGCGAAACACAGTTGAGCGCGGCGCAACTGGTCCTGCCTCTTTTCGTGCGCGCCGGGCGCAAGGTCCGCCGCCCGATCGAGGCGATGCCGGGCGTCTTCCAGCTTTCGCCGGATGAGCTGCTGCGCGAAGCGGCGCGGGCGCACGAAGCCGGCGTGCCGGCCGTCCTGCTGTTCGGGATCCCGGACAAGAAGGATGCCAAAGCGTCCGGGGCTTACGCGTCGAACGGCATCGTTCAACAAGCGGTGCGTTTGTTGAAACGCGAATGCCCGGAACTGCTGATCGTCACCGACGTCTGCCTGTGCGAATACATGAGTCACGGACATTGCGGCATCGTGCATCGGGATAGAACCGGTGTGAAGGTGTTGAACGACCCCACGCTGAAACTGCTCGCGCAGAGCGCCGCCAGCCACGTCGAAGCCGGAGCCGACATGGTGGCGCCCAGCGACATGATGGATGGCCGGGTGCGCGCCATCCGGGAAAAGCTCGACGCCCTCGGCTTCACGGATACCCCCATCCTGTCTTACGCGGCAAAGTTCGCCTCCGCCTACTATGGCCCCTTCCGCGAAGCGGCGGAATCCGCGCCCCAATTCGGCGATCGCCGCGGTTACCAAATGGATCCTGCCAATGCCGCCGAGGCACTGCGGGAAGTGGCGCTCGATATCCAGGAAGGCGCCGACATCGTCATGGTGAAACCCGCGCTGGCTTATCTGGACATCGTGCACCGGGTCAAAGCTGAGTTTGGCTATCCCACCGCCGCCTACGCCGTCAGCGCAGAGTATTCGATGGTGAAAGCGGCGGCGGCAAACGGCTGGATTGACGAGCGCGCGGTGACCTTGGAATCGCTACTGGCCATGCGCCGGGCCGGGGCCGACATCCTCATCACGTACGCGGCAACGGACGCCGCGCGGTGGTTGAAGGAAAGGCCGTAATCCAGGGATCCTGGAGAGCCATCAATCCCAAAAATCGGGTGCGCATTGGGACCATGAACCGCCAGGGACAGGGGTGCGCACAGCCTTGTCCGCGAGTTGCTGGAAACCGGTTCGCGCGGACAAGGCTGTCCGCGGCCCGGGTCGAGGTTCATGGAGAGAGTGGCAAAATCGTCTGCGCCCTGCCGACCTGGGAGCCGGATGGCCCGGTCAAAGGGCTCTCTTGACTTGGCTGAAGGCGTACAGGAGAACCAGGAGGATCAAAGCGAAGACGACGATTCCGCCGATCAGGAACCACTTGTTCACCTTGTTGGTCTTCTTTGAGAAGGCCTTGCTGGCCGTATCGAAGCCGCCCGCCCGCGGGCCCTGTTCCAACTCGTTCAAACTGACCCCGCGCTGCACGATCATGGTGGATTCAGGTTTCTTGCCGGGCCCCGGTGAAGGGGCGGACGGAGCGCGCGGAGCAGCCGGAGCGGGAGCATGGGCCGGAGCGGGAGCGGCGGACATCGCGCCGCCTTCGAGCCGCATTTCAATCTGACCGAGGCGCAGGACCTGGCCCGGTTTCAAGACGCTCTCGCCAACCTTCTCTCCATTGATGAAAGTGCCGTTCGTGGAATTGAGGTCCTTCACCATGACGTCGCTGCCGCGCAGAAGGATTTCACAGTGATGGCTGGATACGGAGGCTTCGGCTATCTGGAAGGTGTTGTCCTCAACCCGGCCGATCGTAGTCTTATCCACGTTCAACTCGTGCGACCGCCCGGTCAACCCCACGCTGAGGAGAACAAGTTTAGCCATAGGTTACTTTCACACTTCGGATTATCCCTACCGACAAGTTCAAGTCAAACGCAAACATGGGCTATTCCAGAACCTGAACCGTTCCATTACGCAATTTGCACCGGAAGGGGCATCCACTCATTTGCCCATGATCATCGCGCGAAATTCCGCAAACAAGGGCGTCGAATCGTGCGGGCCAGGCGAAGCCTCCGGATGGTACTGCACGCAGAATACCGGCTTCGACTTGTGTCGCATCCCCTCAACCGTCCGATCATTCAGATTCACCCGGTCCACCGCCGCTTCACCGGGCAACGACTCCGGGTCCACCGCGAACCCATGGTTTTGCGAGGTGATTTCCACTCTGCCCGAAGCGAGGTCCTTGACCGGTTGATTGCCGCCGCGGTGCCCGAATTTCAGCTTGAATGTCTTTCCGCCAAAGGCCAGACCCAGGATCTGGTGTCCCAGACAAATCCCAAAAATCGGCACGCCGCTTTTCACGAGGTCGGCCACCGCGCGCACCGCATACCCGAGCGCGGCAGGATCGCCGGGTCCGTTGGACAGGAAAACGCCCGCGGGCTTGTATTTCAGCGCTTCGGCGGCCCCGGTTGTGGCCGGCACCACCTGGACCCTGAACCCGTGCTGCCGGAGGCGGCGCAAAATGTTGTATTTCATGCCGAAGTCGTAGGCAACGATCGGGATGTCCGCCGGCGGCAGCGGATCCCGCACGTTCCGGGCGTCCACGGCGCCCGGGCCCCGGACCAGATTGAAACTGGCGCTTTGCTCGTCCCGTTCGTCCCAGACAAACGCCTCGGGATGCGTCACGGCCTCGACATAATCCACACCGACCAATCCCGGCCAGCTTTTCGCGCGCGACACAGCCTCATCCTCGGCAATGCCTTCGGTGGAGATGAAGCCGTTGAGGGCTCCGCGGACGCGCAGCTTCTTCGTGAGCGCGCGGGTGTCCACGCCTTGAATGCCCGGAATGCCGTTCTGTTCGAGATACTCGGCCAACGATTGATCCGCGCGCCAGTTGCTGACGACGGGCGAGAGTTCGCGAATGACGAAACCGGCGACGTGCGGGCGCCAGGATTCCACATCCTGCCGGTTCACGCCGCAATTGCCGATGAGAGGGTAGGTCATCGTCACAATCTGCCCCTTGTAGGAAGGATCGGTCAGGATCTCCTGGTAACCGGTCATGGAGGTGTTGAAACAAACTTCCCCGCAGGCAGAGGCGCGCGCGCCAAAACCTTCACCGTGAAACACGGAACCGTCTTCCAGGGCCAGAATCGCTTTCATCTCAAACCGCAGACCGTCGCGGATGCTAGGCCAGGTTGCGCAACGGTCAAGTTTTAACCGGACATGCGCGATTGGAAGTGAGGGTCAAAACGCACATCGGACCGCGGCTGTGTCCGCTGAGGACCAGCCGCAGCTCGCGAAGCCATTTCACACCCACAACAGGCTCCCTGGCGCCATCGACCTGCTTACCCGCTGCGGCTGATGCTTCGCCTACAGCCGCGCTCCTGACCCTCACTTCCTATCGCACCCCGTCCGGATGCGCCCGCCGCCAATCGCCTCTGAATTTGCACTTTTCTTTCGTGATCCCCGCCTT
>PLQC01000139.1 GCA_003159675.1 Limisphaerales bacterium | reverse complement strand
TTGACAAAACTCATACCCTCGCAAATGTGCGCTAATTTCTCTGCTCTCCTGTGGATTGTGAGCGGGCCACCAGTTGTTGTCCGCTGTACGCGGAGGGCTCACGCCACGACGCGTGAACCGATCAGGGTTTCGACGGCTGCCGGCAGTGTGGCGCAAACCTCGTCCAGCAAATCGCGGCATTCCGCAGCGGACAGATGCAGCAACTTCGCCGCCGGACGGATGAACCCGCGCGTGGTTTGAAATCCGTAGCCGAGCAATCCCTGCCGCAGCGGCATCGAATAGAGCGCCAGGGTCAGTCCGTAAACGAGGGTGTGCCACGCGTGGGCTTCGCCGCACTCGACCGCTTCGAGATAGCGGCGGACGATCCGCTCGTCCCGCAACGGACGCAGCTTTTGCAGTTCGCATTGGCCGACGCGACGGCTGGCTTCCGCAAACGGTTTCACCGCGGGTTCGTCGGCCATCTGGCGGTCAAACCCCACGAGTTCACGAACCTCATGGCGGGAGGTGTGGTCGAAGGCGCGCCGGATCGCAGGCAATTCAACCGGCAACAGGATCCGTTTCTGATAATCGTGGAGGAAGCGGCGGAGGGAAGGCAGGTCCCGCACGGAAGTCGTCCGCACGGAGGCGGCGACCTCGGCCAGCGACGCCAGGCCCGCGGTCGAACCCAGTTGTTCGACCAGCGGACGACAGTCGCCCCGCCATTCGGCCGGCTCTCCCAGCGCAGGTTTTAATTGCTTCCACATGATCGTTCACGGCAATGCCGTCGATTCTTCGGTCGCCTGCCGTGCCGTTTTCACGTTGCACGTGCCGTGCCATGATTGCCAGCAGTAAAAGTTTTTCACTTATAATTAAAGCCTTGATATCGTCCCCGGCCTGCGTGTAATCAATGGCCACCCCTCCGATCTCCCGAGACGCGGCTATGGCCCGGGCGTCAAGCCCTTGTTCTTTTGTCTTTGAGTGTTTCGGCTGAAAGGCTTATGTTCTTAACATATTTTGTTATCGGCTCGCTAATTGCTGGTTGGTGCCGTGGCAGGAGCCGAGTTGACCGAGGTTCAGTTTTATGATGAATCAGCTATCGACGATGGAATCAGGCGACCGTCAAAAGGGCCGGCCCGCGCGGCTGGCGCCCAAATATCCCGGTGTGCGGGTCACGTGCAACGGCAACCAACTGGTCGCGCAACACGTGGAAACCCGCATCACGGAAGGCGGTGTCTTCTACCCGATCACGCCTTCGACGGAAGGCGGGGAGATTTATCAGCAATCTTACGCGCAGGGGGAGCTCAACGTGTTCGGCCAGCAAAAAATTGCCATCGAGTGCGAAGGCGAGCATGCGGCCCAGGGCGGCGCGACGGCGTTCTCGGTTGCCGGCCGGCGCACGGTGAATTTCACTTCGGGCCAGGGCATTGTCTATGCCATGGAGCAGTACTACCACGCCCCCGGCAAGCTCTCGACGATGGTGCTCGAAGTCGGCGCGCGCGCGCTGACGAAGCAGGCCCTGAACGTTCATTGCGGCCACGACGATTTCTACGCGGCGCTGGACACGGGTTGGACGATGCTGATCGGCAAGGACGCGCAACAAGCGGCCGACCAGGCGATCATCCTGCGCAAAGTCAACGAACTGGCGCTCAACCCGGGCATGAACATCCAGGACGGCATGCTCACCACGCATTCCGAGCGCACCTATCTGGCGCCGGAAGCCGCGATGCTCCGCGAATACCTCGGCGCATCGGACGAGATCATCGAGTGCCCGACGCCCGCGCAGCGCGAGTTGTTCGGCCCGAAACGGCGGCGCGTGCCGGAGATGATGGACCTCAAAAACCCGGTTCTCCTCGGCCCGGTGGAGAACCAGGAACATCACATGAACGGCGTCGTGGCCCGCCGCAACAATTTCAACGAGCCGATCCTGAAGTTTCTGGAACATGCGTACGATGAATTCGGCCGCCTCACCGGCCGTTATTACGGCCTGCTGACCCAATACAAATGCGACGATGCCGACACGGTGTTCGTGTCGCTCGGCTGCGCGGCGGACAACATCGAGGCGGCCTGCGATTACCTCCGCGACCAGCGCAACGCCCGGGTCGGTTCCATCCACGTCAACGTCATCCGTCCCTTCCCGGAGGCGGCGATCATCGGGGCGCTGCGCGGCAAGAAGAACGTCATCATCCTCGAACGCACGGACGAGGGCATGGCGGGGGATAATCCGCTGGCCCGCGACATCCGCACCGCGCTCGGCAAGGGGCTTGAAGCGCACGGGTTCGGCGGCGAGCTTCCGGCGATCGCGCCCGACCGGATGCCCCGCCTGTTCAGGGGTTCCTACGGCATCGGCTCGCGCGATTTCCGTCCGGAACACACCCTGGGCGCGTATGAATACGTGACCGGCCAGACCCGGCGCAAGGACGGCAAAGGCGCGGCCGACGGCGTCACCTATTTCACGCTCGGCATCGACCATCCCTATTCCGTCATTTCGAAGGACACACCTTCGCTCCTGCCCGACAAGTCCATCGCGGTGCGGTTCCACTCGATCGGCGGCTGGGGCATGATCACGACGGGGAAAAACCTCGGTGAAATCATCGGCGACTTCGGCAAGATTCTTTCCGACCAGAACCCTCGATTCGACGCGGACGGCCAGCCGGTTGAGAAGCTCTACGTGATGGCCAATCCGAAGTACGGCTCCGAGAAGAAGGGAGCGCCGACCAATTATTATCTGACCGTGGCGCCCGAGCAGATCAAGGTCAACTGCGAGTTGAACCATGTGGACGTGGTGCTGTGCTGCGATCCGAAGGCGTTCACGCACACCAATCCTCTCGAGGGCCTGAAGAAGGGCGGCAGCCTGGTCTGGGAATCGAGCGACACGCCCGAGGTGGCCTGGCAGCGCATCCCGGCCCAGCACCGGAATTTCGTCCTGGAAAACAACATCCGGGTGTACATCCTGCCCGGGTTCGAGATCGCCAGGAAGGCGACCTCGCGCGGCGACCTGCAGTTGCGCATGCAGGGCAATTCATTTCTCGGCGCGTTCTTCCGCGTCTCGCCCTTCCTGAAGCAAAATGGCATCTCGGACGAAACGTTCCTGGATATCGTCAGGAAGCAATACCAGAAGAAATTTGGACGGTTCGGCGAGGACGTGGTGGTGTCGAACATGCTGGTCATGGAGCAGGGCTTCTCACGCGTCCAGGAAATCCAATGCGGCGTCTTGGGCGACCCGGACCGTTCCAGCATGCGCAATCTCCCGGTGAAGCCGGTGGGCGACACCCCGCTCATTCCGACGGCAGGCTGCGGTTCGGCCTGCGGCGGGGGAATCCCGGCGCCGGCGCAGCAAACACCGCGGTACGCGTTTCAAACGCTCGCGAAATTTGATTCCGAGTACCGCAACGGCTTGGGCTATCACCAGCCTTCCGGCGCGCTGGCCTCGCTGGGCGTCATTGGCTCCGGCACCGGCGCCACGCAATCCAAGTACGTGGCCCGCCGCGAAACGCCGGTTTACATTGCCGAAAATTGCACGCAGTGCATGGAATGCATCACCGCCTGCCCGGACACCGCGCTGCCGAACATGGCCCAGGACGTCGGCACCGTCCTGAAAACCGCGGCCAATTATTACGTCACCGACACGGCCGAACGGCACAAGCTCATGGGCGAACTCAAAGGCATCGAGGAACGCGCCCGGGCGAAGATGAACGGCGCGATCAAGAAGCGCGAGACACTGCCGTTCCAGGACATCATTCGCGACGAAGTCAACGCGCTGGCGAACCTCGGCGCCAAGGCCAAGGCGGAGTTCACCGGGATCATCGGCAAACTGCCGCTGGCCTATTCGAATGTGCCCGCCGTGTTCCGGTCGCTCGAGCAGAAGACCCCGGGGGCCGGCGGTCTGTTTTCCATTTTCGTCTCCGATCTCTGCAAGGGCTGCGGCGAATGCGTGCAGGTTTGCGGCGATCACGACGCGCTGCGAATGGCCACCGAGACGGAGGAACTCAACGCGGACCTGACCACGGCCCAGATTTTCTCGCGGCTGCTGCCCGATACGCCGCAGAAATTCCTCGGGCTTTACAACGACCAGGACGCGGCGAACTCGCGCGAGGCCGCATTGCGCAATCATTTGATGGTGCGGCGCAATTACGAGGCGCTGGTGTCCGGCGACGGCGCCTGCGCCGGGTGCGGCGAGAAGAGCATTCTGCACGCGGCGGCTTCCGTCACCGAAGCCTACATGCGTCCGTTGTATCACAAGAAGGCGGATCGCCTGCGGGCCAAGGCCACGCATCTGGAGAACGCGGGCCTGGCGAAGCTCCAGGCGCTCCGGGCGCGCGACGAGGCGGGATACCAGCGTTTCCGGCGCGCGGTCGCCCACATCATCCTGGGCCTTGGTGGCGAGAGTGACTCCGACACGGGCGCGCGCATCGCGGCGCATGAAGCCGGACACGGAAAAATTTCCGACGAGCAGATCGTCCAGGCCATCGCCGCCGTGATGCGGCAGGACGCGTTCAACCATCGGGACCTGCAGGCGATCGACGGCCGTCACGCCAATGGAATGAGCGTGATGTTCATGGGCGCCAGTACCGGGTGCAACACCGTCTATGGCTCGACCCCGCCGTCCAACCCGCACCCCTATCCGTGGATGAACTCCCTCTTCCAGGACGGTGCGACGATCAGTTGGCTCCTGGGCGAGTCACTCATCCTGAATCACGCGCGGCGCTCGGTCGTTCCGGAGCGCCTCGCGGACGCGTTGCTCGAGCGCGAAGACGGCGTTTTGTCCGAAGCCGACCTGTTCGCGCTCGCGCGCATGGACGACGCGCTGATGACGGACCAGGAGATCCGCGAATTGCCGAAGGTTTGGGTCGTCGGCGGCGACGGCGCGCTGGGCGACATCGGGTTCCAGAACGTCTCGAAGGTCATTCTGCAGAACCGGCCGAACGTGAAGATGCTCATGCTCGACACGCAGGTTTACTCGAACACAGGCGGGCAGAACTCGGATTCCTCGACGATGCTGGGCGGCTACGACATGAACCAGTTCGGCACGGTGTCGCAGGGCAAACTGATCGAAAAGAAGAACGTCGCCGAGGCCTTCACGAGCGGGCACGGTTCGCCGTTCGTGGCGCAGGTGTCCATGGCCAACGCCGCAAAGCTGTACAAGGCGATGCTCGACGGGCTGGAATATCGCGGCACGGCCTTCTTCCAGGCGTACACGACCTGCCAGCCGGAACACGGCGTGTCGGACAACATGTCCGCCGACCAGGCCAAAATGGTTCGCGATGCGCGCGGGATGCCGGAATTCGTTTTCAACCCGCGCAACGGCGAGACGTCGCAGGAGGCATTCGACCTCAAGGGCAACCCGACGCCCAACCGCGACTGGTGGCGGACGAAGTACAAATCCACGGGCGACGAGTACAACTACACCGTGGCGCACTGGGCGCTGACCGAGGGCCGGTTCCGCAAGCACGTGAAGGCGATCAAGGAGGAGGAGGCGCGCGAGATGATCCATCTCGACGACATGCTGGTGTTCGTCACGCAGGACGACGTCATCTATCGGCGCGTCTTCAACCCGAACCACCGGAGTTGCGTGCCGAATTTCGGCGTCTATATCAAGGCCGAGATCAACGGGAAGATGAAGTTCTTCGCCGTGTCTCGCCAGATGGTGCTCTTTGCCGTCGAGCGCCGCAAAGCGTGGCGCATGCTGCAGAGCAAGGCGGGCGTGGTGAACAAGGATTATCTGGCGCAGAAGGCACTCCTGGCGAAACTCGACAAGGGCGAACTCCAGCTTGGCGATCTGCAGGCCAGGACCCGCGAGTTGTTCGACGCGGAAGTGGCGAAGCTGAATTGACCCTTTCAAGCCCAGGTACCCGTTCAGTCGGGGAACGCAACGTTGCTCGGCGACACGTCCACCATGTGGACGCCCAGCTCCTTCAACACTCCGAGCACCTCCTGCACTTTCGGCCAGCGGCGTTCGAACTGCTCCCGCTTCTCGGCTTCCCACTCAGCCCACGTTTCCTCCGAAAACTCCGGCAAAATGTCAAGATAGGCCCCTGCGAAATCCAACACGAACGGGCGCCCCACGATGCTCATCTCGATGACACACAACCCGTCGTCGAAGCGGATCAGTTGGGGAACGTTGAACCCGATGATCTCGCTGACTCGCGCGCTTCTCAATCGTTCATAAACGCCACGCTCCCGCAGATAGGGTTCGACGGAACGATGCGCCTTGACGGCGGTTTTGCCGACATGGGAGTTGTCTTCCGCCACGAAGATGATACCGTGAACCCCGAAGCCCAGCCGCTCGGCGAGACGAAGCTGATGCCTCGAGGCATAAAACTGAGCGTTCTGGATTAAAATCTGTTCCATGAGTGCTCGGTTGATATCAAGTCAGGGCGGACACTCCGCCCGGGTGAAAATGCGGTTGCTGGTCAACGGCGGTTCGATTCCCGTGCTCCAGATGGGACCGGATTTTCTCCTCGTGGAAGAACCCTTTGACCACCCTCCCGGCAACGCCAGCGTGGTTTTGCGGGTGGACGAGAGCGAGCGCAGTTGGGATGTCCATCTGCCAAACGGCATCTCCTCCAGCTCTAAAAGGGTCGCCATCGCGACGGCCATGTGACGGCGCTGCATCCAGTCTTCGACCTTCTTTCGGAATATCATCCTTTTGTGTTCGCTCCACGGCCGGAGATTACTTCAACTGGAATCCGGAAACAAACAGAACGGGCTTGCAGTCTCAGTGCGTGCCGCAAAGCCGGTGTGGTGAACAAGGATTACCTCGTGCAGAAGGCGCTACTGGCCAAACTCGACAAAGGCGAACTGCAACTGGCCGATCCTTATAGGCCAAGACCTGCGAGCTCTTCGAGGCCGAATTGGCGAAGCTGAACTGATCCCCGGCGCGCGGCCTTCAGGCCGCTTCAAGGTCAGAACGGGCAGAGACGAAACGATCGACCTGTGGGCTTTGAATGATGAAGCGTAAACGCCGCGCTCCTGTTCGAAATCGAGGGCAGTGCCAGGATGTGCCCAGGATTCCCGGGACTAATTCATGAAGGTGGCGATATCGGGGCGGGTCCTCGTCCCCGCGATCCCTTGAGTTCCTGCAACCTCAGTGGGAACGAGGCCCCGCCCCATCATGAATTGGTCCTGCCAGGATTCCTGCCTTGCCTGTTCTGAAATTGACAAAGGGGGCGGGCGCGGGGTTTGCTGGGCAGGATCGGGAGCGACGCCATGCATCGATACGAGTTCGATCTCCACATTTCGCCGGCGGAATATCTGGATTATTACCGCGGCGTGGCGACGCAGGTGATCGCGCGGAGTGCCAGTGGAGAAACCGTCCGGTTTCCGGCATCCCTCCTGCAGCCATTCCTGTTGCCGGATGGAATTCACGGCCGCTTCGTCCTGACGTGCGACGAGCACTACAAACACCCCAACCTGCAAAGAAACGGCGGATGAGCCATACGGACCGCGAGTGTCGCGGGTGTGTCTCGTACCGGCTTCTGTTTCCCGTGGACGGGGGTGATGAAAAACAGGGGTGTGACGAGGTAATCACTTTTCCGTTTTGCGTTTCGGGGATTTGAATTCGAGCAGGCGCGGTTGGAGCAGCCATTCGAGCATGGCGCATTTGGCGCAGCTCAACACGTCCACCTGCAGCCGGCACAAGGCCCCTTTCTTGAATACGATCGGGAGGCCGGGACCGCCGGTGCAGAGGAGCGAGACAAAGCCGCTCAGGTAGGGCTCGTGCCCGACGAGCAACACGCTTTGCGGGACGGGGTGCGTCGCGTTGATCTGCCCGACCAGCGTGTCCATGCCGCCCGACGGAAGCAACGCGTCGGTCCATTCCAGCTTTTTCTCCAGTTGCAGCTCGCGGGCGACAATCTCGGCGGTTTCCCGCGCCCGGGTCAGCGGGCTGGAAAACACGGCGTCAAATGAAATCTCCATCTGGCGCAGCGCGTGCGCCAGGAGTTTCGTTCGCTGGATGCCCTTGGGCGTCAGCGGCCGGTCGTTCTCTTTGTAGCGCGGGCCGCCGTGTTCGACGGCATCGCCGTGCCGGAGGATATAGAGTTTCATTCGTGCAAATCCGGTTTTCGCGAATGGCGGAATCGGGGGGTTACATTGAACCCAAAGCGGATTTTTCGCCACAAGGAAATTGCCCGCTTTGTTTCTTTATCGCAACAATCAGGTTGCGGTTCACTTTTGTGCTTGGCGGGGGAAGGCCGGCTGTTCTAATCACTCCATGGACCCCATCCGGCGCGCGGTGATCGACGTGGGCACCAACTCGGTCAAGTTGTTGGTGGCCGACGTGGCTGGGCGCGACGTGCGTCCAGTCTGGGAGGGCAGCCGGCAAACCCGCCTGGGGAGCGGCTTTTACGAAACCCGCCGACTGCAGCCTGAGCCCGTCGCCAGGACCGCCGAAGCCGTCGCTGCTTTTGCCAAAACCGCCCGTGAGAACAAGGCCGGGTCCATCCGGGTGATCGCCACCAGTGCGGCACGGGATGCCATGAATCCGGGGGAACTGGTCTCCGCCATCGAACGCGATTCGGGGCTCAAGGTGGAGATCATTTCCGGCGACCAGGAGGCGGAGTGGGTGTTCCGAGGCGTCACCACGGACCCGGAGCTTGCAACCCAACCGCTGTTGCTGCTGGATGTCGGGGGTGGCAGCACGGAATTCATTCTGGGACAGGGCGGGCACAAGCATTTTCAGGCGAGTTTTCCGCTGGGCACCGTGCGGCTCATGGAGCGGATGCCGCACAGTGATCCACCCAAACCGGCGGAACTCACCGCCTGCCGCCGGTGGCTGGGGGATTTTCTTTCGCTGCAAGTTCAGCCGAAGCTGGAGCCGGCGATGCAACGAGAGACAACGGCCTGTTCAGGGAAGGGTGCCTTGCAATTCGTCGGCACCGGAGGAACGACGAGCATTCTGGCGCGGATGGAAGGGCAATGGGACGACTTCGACCGTGGGCGCATCGAGAGGACGCGATTGAGTCTGGAGCGGGTGCGCTGGCACGTGGAGCGGCTTTGGAGCCTGCCCCTGACGCGGCGGCGGGAAATTCCGGGGCTGCCCGGCAATCGGGCCGATGTGATCCTGGCGGGTGCGGCCATTTACGAGGCGGTGATGGGGCGATTTGGGATTTCCGAATTGCGCATCAGCACTCGCGGACTCCGATTCGCAGCAGTAATGGAGCCGGCGCCCGCAGAGCATGCGGGGTGAGTTTAATCTTCGGCGAACAGGTATTCCAGGTCCGCTTTCGAGAGGCTGCGGGCGAAGCCTTCTTCGCCGAGGACGTCGGCGATCGTCTGAGCCTTGCTCTGCTGCAGTTCCCAGATTTTTTCTTCGACGGTTCCGGGCGAGATCAGGCGGTAGGCATTGACGGTTTGGGTCTGGCCGATGCGATGCGAGCGGTCGATCGCCTGCGCCTCGACTGCGGGGTTCCACCACGGGTCGTAGAGCACGACATAGCTGGCGGTCGTGAGGTTGAGCCCGGTGCCGGCGGCGCGGAGGCTGAGCAGGAACACGCCGGCGTTCGGGTCGTCTTGGAAGGCGCTGACCACCTGTTGCCGGTCCTTGGTCTGGCCGGTCAGAATGTGAGTGGGGATCTGGCGTTCGCGGCATTCCTTTTCGAGCAGTTCGAGCATCTGCACGAACTGGCTGAAGAGGAGGACTTTTTGCCCCTCCGCCAGCAGCGAGTCCAGCAGCTCGAACAGGGTCTCGGTCTTGCCCGAGAGCGAATCGTTGCCGACGAGTCTGGGATGGCAGCAAATCTGGCGCAGGCGCGTGAGGGCGGCGAGCACGTGGATTTTGCTTTTGTTGATGCCCTTTTCGGCGACGACCTGCATGACCTGGTCGCGGCTGCGCCGCAATTCCGCGAGGTACAGTTTGCGCTGCTCGTCGGCCAACTGGCAGTCCCGGCGTTGTTCGATGCGGTCGGGGAGGTCTTTGGCGACGTGCTTTTTGAGCCGGCGCAGGAGCAGGGGGCGCAGCTTGGCGGAAAGGCGGCGGCGCGCGATGCGCTGTTCCATCTCCGCGTTTTCGACGCCGCGCGGTTCGTAGGTCTCGAGGAAATACTCCTGGTTGCCGAGGTAGCCGGGCTGCACGAAGTCCACGATGCTCCAGAGATCGAGGAGGCGGTTTTCGAGCGGCGTGCCCGTCAGGGCGAGGCGGTATTCGGATTTCAATTGCTTGACGGACTGGGTCACCTGCGCGCCGGGATTCTTGATGAACTGCGCTTCGTCGAGGATCACCGCGCGGAATGAAAACTTCTGGAATTCCTCCAGGTCGCGGCGGAGCAGCGCGTAGTTTGTCACGATCAGGTCGTGCTGCGGAATCTGTTTGCGCAGGTTGTGACGCGCCTCGCCGCTTTCGAGTACGAGCACTTTCAGGTGCGGGGTGAACCGGTTGGCTTCGCGGCGCCAGTTGTGCAGCACGGAAGCCGGGCAGATGACGAGCGATGGCTTTTGATTTTTCCGGTTCTGTTCCCTGAGCCATGCGAGCCAGGCCAGCGTCTGCAGCGTCTTGCCCAGGCCCATGTCGTCCGCGAGGATTCCGCCGAGCCGGATGTGTGTGAGGTGACACAGAAAATCGAATCCGTCCTTCTGGTAAGGCCTCAGTTCGGCCTGAACGTTCGCGGGCAATGGCGTCGCCGGAATCCCTTTGAAATCCTTGAGCCTCTCGCGGAGCGCCCGGGCCTGGGACGAATCGCCGAAGCGTTTGAGTCCGTCGTCATCGAGGTGGGCGGCCTGCTCGAGGCCGATGCGCTGGGGCACCGGCACCAGGCCGTCAACGCCCAGATCCGCCATGGCCTCGTGCACCGACTGCACGGCGAGTGCATCCAGTTCGACCCAGCCCGAATCCGGCAGTTTGACGAAGCGGCTGGTGGCGGAGGCCAGGCGCTGCAAGTCCGCGGGGGTGAGCTTGAGTCCTTCCTGTTCCCATTCGGTGGAAACGGCCAGCCAATCGATGCCGCTGCCTTTGACGACGAGCCGGGGTTTCAGTTGACGCGGCGCCAGGAAGAGGCGGTGGAACGCGGGGTTGCCGAGGTATTCGGCCCCGGCCGGGCGATTGGGCCACGCCCGGGCAAGCGTGCCCAGAAAGCTTTCATTGGCGTCGCCGACCCACAAGCCCGGTTCGAGCGTGAACCAATCCAGTTGCCGCAACCACAGGGTTGCCGGCTCGAGGCGCGGGTCGTCGAGAATCTCCGGTTTGCCGGCTGCCGGCTTGCGGGGGGCATTCAATTGCCATTCGTGGCCGTTCCAGAACCACACGCTTTGGTCGCGCTGGCTCCGGGCGAGGAGGCGAAGCCGGACGGTGTCATCGAGCAGCTCGAAGACGAACTCCGGGGCGGCGGGGTGGGTGACGCAAAGTCCTTCCCAGTCCACGCCCTGGCTGGCCTGGGTCCGGCGCAGATGGGTCAGCAGCCGGTGGCTCAGTTTTCGCACCGGGACGACCGGCCTGTCCGTCCACAGCTCGAGCACAGACGCGGGGGGGGCGTTTCGGAGCAGGTAGAAGCTATTCCCGGCGAGGGCCAGCGGGGGCTGGGTGGCGAAGAACCGGACTTCCGGCAACGCGCGGCTCTCGCCGTCGGGCAACGTCAGCCGGTGGGTGAAGGAAAGTTCGTGGTCGCCATTGACGAGGTGCGGAATCAGCTCCGCGACGAGTCCGTGGAATTGAAGAAGTTTTCCATCCATCGATTCGAGGCGCGAGGTGTGCCCCCAGCGCGCCAGCCACTGAAACAATTCGACCGGCGTCAGCCGCATTTCCCCGGATCCGGGAGCATCCTCTTGGCGATCCGGATAGGTCGCGGCCAGCCATTGAATGAATTCCCAGTCACCCGGGCGAAACAGTTCCTGTTCGTGGGCCGCCCGCGTGGTCAACTCGATGATCTCCTGAAGCGAGCGCATTTTTTCGCCGGTGCGCGGGCGCATCAAATGGAACTGGACCACGAGCCCGCAGCGGGCGGGCTGTTCGGCATCCGGTTCCGGCCGGCAGAGGACGCGCAAGGAGGCGCGGGGCGAATCGAGGTGGACCGGCTTCGGGGGAAAGAGCCAGTTTTCAAGTTCCCGCACCAGCTTTTGTTCCTGCTCGGCCTCCTCCACTTCCGCGAACCTGCGGGGATTGGCGTGTGCCGCCAGTTCGGTGGGGGGCGACCGGTGCGCGCGAAGGAAAAGGAAGGCGAGCTCCTCCAGGCGCGCGCCGCCCCGCGCGGCCAGCAACCGCGGCCACCAGTCCGTCGCGGGGAAGTCCTTGCGGGAAAGCGAGAGCCGCTCGAAATAATCTTCGAGCAACAGCCACGCCCGCTGGGAATCCGCGCAGACCGAAAAATTCTTCAGGATGTCCTCGCGTTCGGCCACCGTCGCTTTGGAGTCGGACAGTTCCCGACGCAGATCCGCGAACGCGCCATAGGTCTGCGAAAGGACTTTATGGTGCGCGTCGTATTTTGTCGTGCCGGCGGAGCGCGAGCCGTTGCCGTTTCTGATTAGAGCTTTTGGCATTCTGATTAAACGCGACCAACCAAACCACGCGGCCTATCATCTCGACACAGACAGGCCATTTGGGTCAATGAGAAACCGCAAGAATTTTGTTCGTGCAGGAGTGGGGGCGGGGCAGGGCGGGGCGGCAAAAAATGCCCGTCGGGGTCTGGGTCGCAGATCTCCCATCTTCATCGGTGCCCTGTCCATTCCCGACGGGCCGCCTTCCACGAATTATTTGCGCTTCTTCCCGCCGATTTTCTTCTCGAGCGCGGCGACCCTGCGGAGCAGTTCGGGCAGGTGGTGCAAGGCGATCATCTGGCGTTTCGCCTGTCCGTCCGGTTGCGCCGGGTATCCGAACCATTTTTCGCCGGCCGGAATATTGTGCATGACGCCGGACTGCGCCGCGACGGATGCGCGATCGCCGATGGTCAAATGACCTGCGAGGCCGACCTGGCCAGCGAGGCAGACGTGGTTGCCGAGTTGGGTGCTTCCGGCGATGCCGGCCTGGGAGATGACGAGGCAATGATCCCCCAGCACCACATTGTGAGCGATTTGAACGAGGTTGTCGATCTTCGAGCCTTTGCCGATGAGGGTGGGCCCGAGCGCCCCGCGATCGATGGTCACGTTGGCGCCGATCTCGACGTCATCCTGGATGATGACGTTCCCGATCTGGGGCACTTTGCGGTGGATTCCGTCGTCCTGGACGTAGCCGAACCCGTCCGAGCCGACGACCGTGCCGGAGTGGATGTGGACGCGGTTGCCGATTTCCGTGCGTGGATAGAGTGTGACGCCGGGGAACAGTTTGACCTCCTCGCCGAGGCGGCAGTTTGCTCCGACATGATCGCCGCTCTGCAGCACCGACTTCGGGCCGATCTCGACTTTCTCGCCGATGACACAGTACGGTCCGACGTGGGCCGAGGGATCCACCCGGGCGGAGGAGGCGAGAACGGCCGTGGGATGAATGCCTGCGGGGAAAACGGGTTCGGGAAAAAACACCGCCATCACCTTGGCGAAGGCGATCCGCGCGTTCGCAACACGAATCAATACTTTGCGCGAGGCAAAGGTTCCGTCAACGATGATGGCCGACGCCATGCTTTGTTCCGCGCGCGCGAAATAGTCGGCGTTCTCCGCGAACGTCAGGTCGCCGGACTGGGCGCGGTCGGCGGGCGCGAAGTCGTTCAACAGGACGGAGCCGTCGCCGACGAGCTCACCTTGCAACAATTGGGCAATTTCAGCAGCAGTAATTGGCATAAGCAATTTTCGGAGAACAACTTATCTTCCAGGGCGCCACGTCTGATGCCCGGCTTTTTCGGTGCACGGACCGGGTCCAACAGGGTGGTTCGCAAGTCATTCATTGACTTGAAAAACGATGGTCACTATAAAGTTCATGGACGCTAATTCAATCCCAACTTTTTATGGCAAAAACATTGCGCGTTGGAATGGTGGGTTATCGCTTCATGGGAAAGGCCCACTCCAACGCCTGGCGTCAGGCTCCCCGATTCTTCCCGTTGAAGGGGCACATCGAGATGCACACCATCTGCGGGCGCAACCCCACCGCGTTGCAGTCGGCGCGCGCGCAACTGGGATGGCAGCGGGCCTGTACCGACTGGCGGGAGTTGGTGGAATCGCCGCTCATCGACATCGTGGACATCACCACCCCCAACGACAGTCATGCGGAGATTGCGATTGCGGCCGTGCAGAACGGCAAGCATGTGCTCTGCGAAAAACCGATGGCGCTGAATGTGAAGGAGGCCCAGGCGATGCTTGCCGCCGCCCAAAAAGCCAAAGTCGTGCACATGATCTGCCACAATTACCGCCGCATCCCGGCGATTGTGTTGGCGAGGAAGCTCATCAGCGAGGGCGCGCTGGGGCAGATCTACCACTATCGGGCCCGTTACGCGCAGGACTGGATCGTGGATCCGGAATTCCCGCTGGTATGGCGTCTGCAAAAGAACCGCAGCGGCAGCGGCGCGCACGGAGACATCAACGCACATATTCTGGATCTGGCGCGATACCTGGTGGGGGAATTCAAGGAAGTCTGCGGCCTGCTGCACACCTTCATCCACGAACGTCCGCTGGCAGACGCCGGCGGTAAAGCCCTCTCCCTTCCGGGCAAAACCCCGCGAAAGATGGGCAAAGTCACGGTCGATGATGTGTCGATGTTCCTGGGCCGGTTTGAGAACGGGGCGCTGGCGAACCTGGAGGCGACACGGCTTGCGCCCGGCCGGAAAAACCGGATCGAGATCGAAATCAATGGCAGCAAGGGTTCGCTGTATTTCGATTTTGAAGACATGAACCGTCTGAAGTTCTTCGAGACCGGAAGCGCGACGGACCGCCAGGGCTTCCGCGACATCCTCGTGACACAACAGGGGGGTGTCCACCCGTACGTCGGCCACTGGTGGCCGCCCGGCCATATCATCGGCTATGAACACACGTTCGTTCACACCATCGCCGATTTCGTCAACGCGTGTGTGGAGGGGAAAGCGGTCCGGCCGAACTTTGAGGACGGGTTGAAGAACCAGTGCGTGCTCGAGGCCGTGGAAGAGTCCGCAAAATCAGGCAAGTGGGTGAAGGTGTAATAGGGCGGAACCCATCGGGAATTGGATCGACCTAGTCCGCGCCGTCCACGATCTGGCAGACGATGGGGGTGAGTTTCACTCCGGTCCGCTCCTCGTATTTGCGGGACATGTGGTGCATGAAGCTCTCCGCCTGGTGGTAGGAGACCAGGTTGATGGTCGCGCCGCCAAAACCCCCGCCGGTCAGGCGGGCGCCGAGGCACCCTGGATGTTCGCGGGCCAATTCCACGAGAATGTCCAGCTCGCGCGTGCTGTTTTTCAGGAAGTCACGCGAGCTTTCGTGGCTTTGGAACATGTATTGGCCGAACTGCCTGTGATCGTCTTCGCGCAGGGCCCGCGCGCCGGCAACGACGCGGGCGATTTCGCCGGTCACATGGCGGGCGCATTCGTATTCACGCCGGGTCAACCGTGATTTGCCGGCTTCAACCTGCTTCAGATCGACCGACCGGAGCGCGCGGACTCCAAGCTTCTTTGCCGCCGATTCGCAATTCTCGCGCAGTTCGTTGTATTCGCCGCCGACCAGCGCATGTTTGACGCCCGAGTTACAGACGATGATCGCCTCGCCGGGCATGGGCGCGTGTTCGACCTTGAGCGATTGGCAGTCGATGTCGATGACGCTCCAGGCTTTGCCGTAGAGCGAGGAAATCTGGTCGAGGATGCCGCATTTGACGCCGACGAATTCGTTTTCCGCGGCGCGGCACACCTTGGCGATTTCGAGCCGTTCCTCGGGGGCCAGCGGCGGCAGCTCGCCGCGGCTGTCGCGGGCGGGGGGAGTGGCGGCGGCGCCGGTTGCGCCGAGACTGAACGGATAAAGCCGCCGGACACTCAGGGCAGTGGCCACTTCGAGGGCCGCCGAGCTGCTCATGCCGGCACCCATGGGGATCGTTCCGTGGATGGCGGCGCTGAATCCGCTGAAGTTCACGCCCCGTTTGCGCAATTGCAGAAGCACGCCCTTGACATAATCGGCCCAGCGAGCGGAGGGGTTGCTCTTGATTTCGTCCAGGAGGAAAACTTCGCCTTCGGCAAAGGCCGAGGAGACGAGTTCGATCCTGCCATCCGTGCGCGGGGACGAGGCGAACCCGATATATCGATCCACCGCGAGCGACATGACCAGGCCGTCGTTGTAATCGGTGTGGTTTCCCAGCAGCTCGAGCCGGCCGGGCGCGCGGCTGACGTGGGTGGGTGTGCGGCCGAAATGGCGTTTGAAGAGTGACTGGGCCTCGGGAGCGTCAATGGATGGCATAATGCATCGGGCGTATTAGAATTAAATCATCGCCGATTGGTCAAGACGGATTGCCCGGCGGGTTGGGATTGAAACCGGAGGGTCCATCGACGCGGGGGCAGGGCCGCCTGGCGTTCAAAGCCGGTCGAATCGCTGGGCCATGTCGAAGTCTTTTTCCGTCAATCCGCCCGCGTCATGCGTGGTGAGCGTGAGCGTCACCTTGTTCCAGCGAATGTCAATATCCGGATGGTGCCACGCCTTTTCGGCCAGGCGGGCGACGGCATTTACAAAGCGGATGGCCGCGGGGAAATCCTTGAACTGATAGGTCCGGGTGATGGTTTTGGCCTGCTTCTTCCATTCCGGCACGGAGATCAGGCTGGCTTTCGTTTGCGCGCTGCTAAGTTTGGGCATGCTTCAAGTTTGCACAGCTTCAGACCCGGGTCACGAGAAAATTTTCGCCGCGCCTCAGCCTGGTCAGAACCATTCCTTGCGGCCGTCCACGTAAATCCGCACGAATTCCTCGTCGGATTTGCACAGGTAAATGATGCCCTCGATCAGGCCGATGAGGTGCATCACGCCCGCCGCCACACCGCAGGTGAGCACCCCTCCAACGATTGTCACCAGGAGTGTGATCACTCCAGCCGTGTTATATCCCAGGATGAATTTGTGAATGCCAAGTCCCCCGAGCAGGATTCCGCAGACCCCGCCGGAATTTTGTTCGACGCCCGAGCAGCCATGGTGGAGGACAAGGCGCCGATCGTCGGCGGCACCTGGGGTCCGGGCGGCGGCCCTGCCTTGGAGTCCGCGGTGAATTCAGGAAATGAACCCAGCGGTTTCCACTCCTGGGTGCCGCCGGGTTGGACGGGCGTTTGGGCATTGATCCGGCCCTCCGCGAGCCAGCTCCGCATCTGGTCCGCGCCGACAGGGCCGTATTGCCGGCCGTCTGCTCCAATGATTTTATACATAATGCACCTATATCGATCCGGTTCACGCGAGGGATTCTCTGCCCCGGCCGGCCGCCGATCCGCTCCGAAACGTGCAATCCTCCCGAAAAGAACACAGATGGTTGGAAAAAAGTTTCACTTTTTTTTGGGGGGCGGCGCCACCGGGCGATTCAATGGTTTCAGCCCGGTCGGGCCGGCGGCGGCCCCGTGATCCGGGGCGGAACCGACCCGGGTTCGGCAGGCTCGAAAGTCCTGGCCTGCCGCAGCAAACTCCAGCTTGTTGCCATCGACCACACCCAACCGGCTCCGAAACAGATCAGACCCCATTTTCCCAGCGACCCATGCGAGAATGGAGGCGTTGCTTCGCCGAGTTGTTGAAGGTACACCCGGTAGAGGACACCGAACCACCACCCCAGCACGAGGGCGGAGCCTGCAACCGACAGAACCAACTGGCCAATCCCGGGAATCCACCGGCGGCCCATCAGCGAACCCAGCCCGGGTGTGGCGAGCAGGTTAATCAGACAGCAGGTCACCGCCCGATGGTAATTGATGCTTCCCGGCTGCGACATGGGCAATTGTCCCGAAGCGGATCAAGTGAACTGGGATTTCACTTCCGGCCGGTTCAGAACCACCAGCGCCCAGATGCCGAACGGGAGCCCGAACAGGCAGCACGGCGAGATGCACGGCAACATGACCAGAATGCTGGTCGTGTATGCGAACTGATACTTTTCCAACGCCTGCATCCTCCGTACACCCATCAGGACCACGACGCCCACCGCTCCGCCGATGATGTTCTCGATAATGCCCGCGACGCCGCCCAGCCGTCTGAAGATTTTCTGCATCTGCGGATCGCCGAACTGTTGCATTCCGATGTCGATGCCGGCGAGCGTCAGCACGTTGAAGACCAAACTCAGCACCACAACCACCAGGCCAAGGATGGCGGTCGCTTTGATTGCGATGGCCGGGCCTTTGATCGCCCGCAGCGCCGCGTCCCGGCCTGCGCCGACCTGCAGCGTCGTCGCTTCCGGAGGGGCGCTCATCGTCGCGGCGCCAAATGCGCTGGCAAATTCCGGGATCGCCGAAAGCAGTTGCCACTCCTGCGAATCCGCAGCCCGCACCCGGGTTTGAGCGTTGACGCGGCTCTCGGCGATCCAACGCCTTATTTGATCGCCGGTGACTGGCCCGTACTCCTTTTGGTCGGCTCCGATGATTTTATACATAGGTGGTTCCGTTGCGCTGAAGGAGCTTGTATGCGATTGAGACGGTTTCCGCAAGCTCAGGCTGGCAGAGGGTGCGATTGGCAGTGAAGGTCGACTCGCGTGCCGGACCGCGGCTGTGGCGANNGCCGCAGCGGGTCAGCAGGTCGTTGGCCGCGGGGAGCCTGTCACCGGGTGTGAAATGGCTTGGCGCGCTGCGGCTGGGCTTCGCCACAGCCGCGGTCCGTTGATTCCGGCTTCGCCGTGCTGAGGAAACTACAGCTCAAACGTGCTGCCGCGGCCGAGCCGAGCCATTCTGCTTACGGGGCGAAGGACGCGAAGGGCTGGAAGGGCAGGTTCCGTAAGACGCCGAACGCCAGCCACGCTGCGAGGTACAGCCACAGCCAGATCGGCCGGATGGTTTCCATGGGGCGCCCCTGAATCTGGCTCGAGGCAAAACGGAAACCCAGCCAGGCAAATATCGGGAGCGAAATGACCAAAAGCAGGTTGTCATGCAGCGCCGTCACCGGATGCCCGTGCAACAATGCATGCAGTGCCCGCAAGGAACCGCACCCGGGACAATCCAATCCTGTGAGACGATGAAAGGCGCAGACTGGGTAGATCGGAGTGTGCACGGGATCGAGGAAAAACAAAACCAGTGCTCCTGCGGCTCCGCCGCCCAGGCAACTGGCGAAAGCAGCTTTTTTCATGGGAGCGCCTCGCATCTTAAAGCCTGAGCGCGCGATGGGGAAACCGCCGCCACGCGCCACCGGTTCCCCAGAGCGCCAGCAGACCCATTCCAAAGACCATACTCAGGATGCAGAGCACAAGTCCCGTGATCGCGATCGCTTTGCCGTGGTAGAGTTGGGGATTGTTCTCGATCTGAACCAATCCAATAATGGAGAAGATCAGGCCCAGGAGATTGAACGGCAGGCCGTAGCAACAGAAGCAGCAGAGGGACAGGATGCCCAAAACGAAACCCGCCAACGCGAAGGGATTCGTCGTCTTCAGCGGCACCGGACCCGTTATCACGGACGGCGTCGGACGCGGCGGCGTTGGCGGAATGGCCTTTCCGAACCAGGACGAGAATTCGGAAAGCGACCCCAGCGGCTTCCACTCTGTCGAACCTTCCACAATCGTTTTAGTTTCAGCGTTGGCCCGGCCTTCGACAATCCACCTGCCAATCTGCTCCAGTGAGATCGGACCATACTCTCTCCCGTCGGCCCCGATGATTCTGTACATGCCGAGACTCTGGCCAACCGGGGCGGTCCCGTCAAGATTGGGTGGATGCAATTTCGGTCGATCGGGGCCCTCCCTTCGCGGGCAAAACAGGCGCCCCGTGTCACGGGAAAGTGATCGAGCATCTTCATGTCCGGAAAATTGGCTTCGGTGATGGCCGAAACAAAGAGCTGGATAACTGGACACGAGTGCGCGGCAGCGCGCCCAGGTCGACCGCAGGTCGGCCCTGCCAGGTTCGTGAGAAAACCCGGCGCGGGGCGGCAGGCCGGGCCGCCGGCTACAGGCTTTTCAAGCGGAAGAACAGGGAGGAAGCCGGGGAAACAATCACGGCGGCATTCACGGGCGAATTCGACCCAGTGCCGAAAGCGCTCCACGTTTTCAAATCCGTGGATGCGTCCAGGATCCACTGTTGTGGAGTCGCGCCCGTTGAGGCGAGGGTGAAGGAGTGGGGAAATCCATTGGTCTGCGCATACTGCGACCACAGACGAACACCCGGGCTTCCGCTTCTCAGGCGGAAGAACATTGCCGGCGCCGAGGAAACCAGCACCGCGAGATGGACCGACGCGTCGGTCCCCACGAAGAGCGTCCTCCAGGATTTCAAATCCGGGGACGCCTCGATCGCCCACCGTGCCGGATTGACGCCTGTCGAGGTGAGTGAGAAGACATTGGGAAGACCGGCGACGCGGATCTTTGCCAGCGCGAGACCCACAGGTGAGGCGGCCGGAACGGTGTACGACACTTGACTTGACGGAAGGCTTTCCAGACCGGCGGTATCCACGGCCGTGACCGCGAAGAAATAAGTCACACCTCCCACCAGGCCGGAAATGGTGACAGACGTCGCATTCCCCGCCGGAACGATCTGCGTATAAACGCCGCTGGCCGTGCCGTAGTAAACGTTGTAACCGGCGATATTGGGACCGGCACTCGGATTCCACGCCAGGATCACGGAGCGGGATGCAAACGCCGGATTCGGGATGAAAATGGAGATCGCGGCGAATATCAGAACACTCAAAATCCCCCGCCCCGCTTTCTTGCGGGCGGTATTGCAGACAAACTTTAAACAACTCACGAATAACAAATCGAATTCTTCCACGCAGGGGCGGTGCCACCCATCGCGCGATGCCCAAAAAACTTTCCGGATGATCGGCAATCCCGGCGAATGCGATGGGGAGAGCGAGGGTGTTGCTGCGAAGAACGCCTGCGGCACAAGGGTTTCGCGGTCGCGATTTCCAGGTGCCCGAACATTTCCAGCAAACGGCTGATTCGAGCGGGCTTATTCCGGCGTCGAAGTGCGGCCACGCTTCGAGTTGCAAAATGTCGTTTGCGGCCCGGCCGGCCATTGCAAAATGCAGGAGACGGTTCGCGCCGATGCCCGCAGGCGTTCCAGGATCGCGGGGTTTCGAAGCAGGCGCACCCGCAATGGAAGGATGGCACGGACCAAGCTTTCCCGTTTCACGAACCCAACGCATGAAAAGACAACTCGATGAACAAAAAGGAGAATTCCTCCGGTGACGGCGGCGAACCGGATGCAACCCGGATGCAACCCGTTGAATGGTTCGAGGATGCACCGTTCCGAGTGGAAATCAAGAGCAGGGCTGCATGCCCGCCGCCGGCCAGATCGGAGGGGAGTCAAGACCATGTTAATCTGCAGTCTCGCATTTTTAGTTGTCGCCCTGCTCATGGCGTTGCTCGATTTGGGAGGGGACGCTGGCATCGCAACGTGGTCTGCTGAAGTCTGCTTCGCAATCTCCGTGGCGTTGTTTCTATCGTCGCTGATCTCCCATTACCGGCGGTCGCATGGACGAATCACCGGGACAAATTCAGGCCACTGAACAACCAAACCGCGCCGGGAAAATGTCGATCAATCAAAATTCCATTCTCGCTTCGGGCCCGGCGATTGGTTATATGTTATGGGTCATGCAGCCCAAAAAACAGAACGGAGTGATGCGTCTCCTGATCATCGATGATGAAGAGAACATCCGCCGGACCACGGCTGTGGCGCTCGAAGCCATCGGATATGAAACGACGTGCGTGGAGGACCGCGCCGCGGCGCTCAAACAACTCGAAAACGGACGGTTCGACATCGCATTTCTGGACTTGAAACTGAACGGAGAAAGCGGGCTGGACTTGCTGCCGGAACTGCTGGAGATCGATTCGCGGCTGGAAGTGGTCGTCTTCACCGCCTACGCTTCGATCGAGACGGCCGTGGAAGCGATGCGCCGCGGCGCGGTGGATTATCTGCCCAAACCTTTCACGCCGGACCAGGTGCGGCAGGTGGTCGGCAGAATCATTGAGAACCGCAAGCTGCGCGAGCGCGTCGCCGAACTCGAGTCCCGGCTGGCGTCGGACGCCCCGACCACCGATCTTGACACTGCCGAGCCGGCCATGCAGAAGGTGCTGGAGCTCGCGTTCAAGGCTGCGGCGACCCCGGCCACCATTCTGTTGCTCGGCGAAAGCGGCACCGGCAAAACGGTTGTGGCCCGCGCCATCCATGCCAACAGCCCCCAGAAGGAGAATGCCCTCGTCACCGTCAGTTGTCCGAGTCTCTCCCGTGAACTGCTGGAAAGCGAATTGTTCGGCCACGTCAAGGGCGCGTTCACCGGCGCGGTGGCGGACAAAGTCGGCAAGGTCGCGGGCGCCGAGGGCGGCACACTGTTTCTGGATGAAATCGGCGAACTGCCCATCGAGGTGCAGCCCAAGCTGCTCCGCCTTCTGCAGGAAAGGGAATACGAACGGGTCGGTGAGACCAAAACCCGCCAGGCCAACGTGCGCTTGATCGCGGCCACCAACCGGAACCTGGATAAAGCCGTCCAGGAAGGCCGCTTTCGGGAGGATCTCTACTACCGTTTGAATGTCATCGCGATCCAGATGCCGCCCTTGCGGGAACGCGTCGGCGACGTGATGCGGATCGCCGACAGTTACCTCCGCTTTTTTTCGCGCCAATGCGGCAAGCAGCTCAGGGGCTTCTCCCGCGAAGCCGCCCAGGCGTTGCGACAGTATCCCTGGCCCGGGAATCTGCGCGAACTCCGCAACGTCATCGAACGCGCCGTGATCCTGGCCGGCAGCCACGAAGTGGATCTGCCGGATCTGCCCGAAAAGCTTTCCCAGGCTTCCCCGCCGAAAGCCCAGGGAGTCCAGGTGGGGGCCGATGTCTCGCTGGATCTGCTGGAGACTGAACACATCGCCCGCGTCATCCAGCACACCGCCACCATGGAGGAGGCGGCGAAGATCCTGGGCATCGATCCGGCCACGCTCTACCGCAAGCGGAAAAAGATGATCGCCTGAGGGGATCCAGGACGGGCCGAGCTATCCAATTTATGTTGCGCGCGCGTTTGTTCCTGAGCCTCCTGCCCTTCGCCCTCATGCTCCTGGCCATGGGCGTCTATTCCATCGCCCTCTTCTCGCAACTGGCGGAAAACGTCGATCGCGCCGTCGCCGGCCACTACGAAAGCATTTTCGCCGCGCAGGGAATGAGCCACGCCCTGGCGGGCATGGAACGGGAGCTGCAATTTGCCGCAGCCACCCACAGCACCGACACCAAACTGTTCGCAGAGTACCAGAAATGGTTCGAGGAAAACCTCGCGCTCCAGCGGAAAAGCGTCGCCACGTCGGCCGGGATCCGGGATCTGAACGCGCAATTGTCCACCAACTACAGCGCGTTCCTCAAACTCCTCGGAACGCCGGTCGCGCTCCGAACGCGCCTGAACGATCAACAGGAACAGGCGCTCGCGTCCGTCATGACCCGGATGGAGGGGCTCCTGGACAGGATCCGCGATCAGAATTACCGGGGCGTGCTCGCCACCAGTGAAAGCATCGAGCAAACCACCCGGGACGTGACCCGCCTGATGGTCGTCGGAATGGCAATCGTGCTGACGTTCTCCGGCTACACCTTCTATCAGCTCAGCCGCTCGATTCTGCGTCCGATTCAGTTGCTGACCCGGGCGACGCGCGAGCTGGGAGAAGGCCATCCGGCCCAGCCGGTGCCGGTCATTTCGCGCGATGAATTGGGCGAACTGGCGGTGTCCTTCAACACCATGGCGGCCCAACTCGAGGAGTACCGCCAGAACACCTCGGAGGAAATCGTCCGGCTCCACCGCACCACCGAATCCACGCTCGCCTCGTTCCCGGACCCGATCTTCGTCCTGAACCAGGAAGGCCGCGTCGTGCTCCGCAACCCCGCCGCGGACGATCTTGTCGCCGCGCTCCAGCTGGACGGCCAGTTGCCTGACCGGCTGCAGACCGTCGCCTGCAAGGCCCTCGCCAGCGGCGAAAATTTTTTGCCGCACAGTTTTCAGGAGGCCGTTGCCTACCGGATCAACGGCGCCGAGAAATATCTCCTGCCGCGCATCGTTGCGATGCGCACCAAGGAGAACGCGCCGTTCGGCGTGGCGGTAGTGCTGTACGACGTCACCCGGTTCCGGCTCCTGGACTCCGCGAAAACCAGCCTGGTGGCGAGCGTGAGCCACGAGTTGAACACCCCGCTCACGAGCGTTCGGATGGCGCTGCATCTCCTGCTCGAGAAAAGCGTCGGCGCGCTCACCGCGCAACAGGAGGAGCTGCTTCGGGCCGCCCGCAACGATACGGAACGGCTGCTGCGCATCCTCCACGATCTGCTGGACCTGGCGCGGTTGGAGGAGGGCAGCGCCGGATTGCGCAAGGAATCGGTCGCCCCGGCGGAACTGCTCCACGGCGTGATCGAGGACACCACCGACAAGGCCGCGTCGCGAGGCCTCAAGATGCGCTGCGCGCTCGAGTCCGAACTGCCGCCGGTGTCCGTGGACCGCCAACGGATCAGCCATGTGTTCAACAATATCATCGCGAATGCCATCAAACATTCCCCTGAAGGCGGGGAAATCCTCCTCACGGCCGCCCGCGCCGCGGACAACAGCGTGGAATTCTGCATCTCCGATCAGGGCCCCGGCATTCCCCAGGAATATCAAAGCCGGATTTTCGATCGCTTCTTCCGGGCGCCGGGCCAGACCAAGCCGGGCGCCGGCCTCGGACTGTCCATCGCCCGGGAAATCACCATCGCCCACGGCGGCCGCATCGGCGTCAAAAGCTCCCCCGGCCACGGCAGCACATTCAGCGTCGCCTTGAAAGCCGCCGACGAACCCGCGTAGCGACAGGGACAGGGGCGCGGACAGCCTTGTCCGCAAGTTGAAAAAACAAAAACATCCAACTTCCAACAACCAAAATCCAATATGGAGGAAGCAGCGTTTCCGCGAATGACGCCTATTATCGCGAATTGGAGTTGAACCGCATCAAACCATTTGGCCATGAACGTCGGGCATCATTTCAAACAATGCCTAAAGTATTTTGAAAAGGGAGGCCAGACTTCGCTTCAGAGGATTCATCATCCAAGAACTTAAGATGTTAAGCACATCTTCAACCACTCCGCCTCGGTCAAGATCCTGACGCCAAGCTCCTGCGCCTTCTCCAGTTTTGAACCGGCTTCTTCGCCCGCCAGAACGAAATCCGTCTTCTTGCTCACGCTGCCGGTCACTTTGCCGCCGAGCGATTCAATCTTCGCCTTTGCCTCTTCGCGTGTCATCGTGGGCAGCGTGCCGGTCAGCACAAAAGTCTTTCCGGCGAAGATTTCGGCCGCCGTCGCAGCGGCGCCGAGCTTCTCGCCTTGCGGTTTGATTCCCAATTCGCGGATGCGGGCGAGAACTTGCTTTCCGACGCGCGACGCAAAATAATCCAGCACGCTCGCCGCCGCCACCGGACCGACTTCCTGCAGCCTGGCTTTCAAGCCGCCCGCCTCCAACCGTGATTCAATCGCTGCAATCTCCTCTTTGAGAGTAGCGTCACGCTGCTCGCGCTTGGCTTTCTCAGCTTCGGTCTTTGGCGGATTCTTGCGCGAGCGCGGACTGATTTCGGCACGTTCGCTTTCCTTCTCACCGAGATCGCGGATGTCGCGCAGGACTTCGGAGCCGGCGAGGGCTTCCAGCGAATCGTGCGTGGCGGCGAGTTGTTTCGCGGTGGCTTCGCCCACGTCGGCAATCGCCAGCGCGTGAATCCAGCGGGACAGCGGCGCGGTTTTGGCGCGTTGGAGCGCCTCGAGAATTTTCGTGGCGTTCTTTTCGCCGAACACGCGCGGTTCGTCGTCTGTGCCGAGATTCAGTTTGCCGAGCGGCTCGAGTTTCAGGCCGAACAGGTCGAGCGGTTCCTTGACGAGGCCGCGTTCGACCAGTTTATCGGCGACGATGCCGCCGAGCGATTCGAGGTCCAGCGCCTTGCGTTGTGCGAAATACTCGACGCGCCGCATGAGCTGCGCCGGGCAGCCCGCGATGTTCTGGCAGCGCCACGCGACTTCCTCGGCATCGGCAGGGACGCGCTGCTGCGCGTCCCGGCCGGGCGGCAGCTCGGCCCTACCCGTCTTAACTTTCTCCTTCGCAATCGGGCCGCCACACGCGGGGCATTTGCCGCCGACATGTTTGAAGAGATCAAATTCCTTCACGCCGGGCGGGCGTTTGGTTTTCACCACTTCAAATATTTCCGGGATGACCATGCCGGCCTTGCGGATGACCACGGTGTCGCCGATGCGGATGTCTTTGCGGTGGATTTCGTCCTCGTTGTGAAGCGTGGCGCGCGAAATCGTCGAGCCTTGCACAAAAACCGGCTCCAATTCAGCCACAGGGGTCAGCACACCGGTGCGACCGACTTGCACGGTGATGTCGCGCAGGCGCGTCTCGGCGGGCATGATCCAAGGCACGGGTTTGTGGACGATGGCATAGCCGGGCGCGCGGCTGCGACCGGGAATGCGCGGCCAGTCGGCGAGCGTGTTGACCTTGAGCACGATGCCGTCAATCTCGTAGGGCAACTGCCTGCGCAGGTCGCGGTCTTCGTCGTAATGCGCGACGACTTTGTCCGCGTACATTTTCAGAACCTGCTCGATACCGTCGCAAACCCACCAGAGTTTTTGCGTGGGCAACCCGAATCGCGCGAGCGCCTCGAGCATTTCGGAATGTTTCCCGAACTCGATGCCGTCGCACGCGCCGGTGGCGTAAAACACGGCGCGGATGGGACGCTTCGCCACGAGGCGCGGATCGAGTTGCTTGAGCGTGCCGGCGGTGGCGTTGCGGGCGTTGGGAAACGTCTTTTCACCGGCGGCGGCGAGCCGGGTGTTGATGGCCTCGAATTCCTTCGTCGCCATGTAAGCCTCACCGCGCACTTCGAGCAGCGCGGGCGGGTTTTTCATTTTCAATTCCAGCGGAATTACCCGGACCGTCTTGAGATTGGCGGTGATGTCGTCGCCTTCCGCGCCATCGCCGCGCGTGACGCCCAGCGCGAACTTGCCATGGCGGTAATGGATGCTGATGGACACGCCGTCCACCTTTGGCTCCATGACGTATTCAATGCGGTCGCGGCCGAGCTGTTTGCGGAGGGTCGCGTCGAACCCTCGGAGTTCGGCCAGCGTGTTTTCGTCCTGCGCGCGGTTGCGTTTTTCGCGGTCCGGTTCGTCGGCGCTGGTTGGATGCCCGGCGGCCTCAACCTTGTCGAGCGAGAGCATCGGCACGAGATGTTTGACGCGGGCAAATTTTTCGCTGGGCGCCCCGCCGACGCGTTGCGTGGGTGATTCCGGTGTGATGAGTTCGGGACTTTCCTTCTCCAACTCCTGCAGTTTCTTGAAAAGCTGGTCATATTCGCGATCGGAAATCTCTGGTGTGCCCTTCTCGTAATAAAGCCTGTTGTGGTGTTCAAGCTCTTCGCGAAGTTGTTTGATTTCCTGTTGTAAAGCCTCTGACTTGCGCGTCCTGGCAGGCTGACGAGACTCTTCGCCAGCGTGCGGGCCGGCTTTGTCACTTTTTTCATGCATTGGGCGGAAAATGTGTACACTCGCGCGGCGCAACAAAATCCTTTTGACTCTGTTACCCGCCAGATTTCAATGCCGTGTGAGTGCTGCGTGGACGTTGGCGGCAGTCCAGCACTCGATAAACGACCACACTATTTGCGCTCTCGAGCTGGTAGTAAATGGCGTAAGGGAATCGTTTCGACAACAAGCGGTGGAAACCGAAAACCTTCCGATGAATTCCACCGTAAAGAACCAGTGAATCGATGTCCGAAAAAAGTGAATTGAGAAAGAATTCTCCCAAGCCATCGCCCTGCCGTTCATAGAAATTCCGCCCGCCTGCCAAGTCATTAAAGGCAGACGTGAACAGGCGGATTTTCATCCCTCGCCCTTTCTCAGTTTGGCCTTGGCTTGTTCCCACTTGAGCGTTGTTTCCCCGCCGCGTTTGCGGCGTTCGGAGGTTTCACGCAGAACGCCGGCGTGCCACGCCGGGGATTCGAACGCCGCTTCATCCCGACTGAGGTCCTCCCACAGGGTCTCCATGAGCCGCAACTTTTCCTCTCGGGGCATATGCTGGATTTCAAGCGCGCTCATGGCAAAAGAATGAATCTGCCGCGGCGAAAATGCAAATGCTCTTTGCGTTCCTTCCTTGCGTCGCAGCCGACAATTCCCACCAACCTGAACCTTCAAATTGAGTTCGACAAGCATGGAGGCGCGTTCCACATTCTTGCCATGGTCGCTGTCAATTCCACGATGCTGCCGCTCGGCACGGCCGCACCCGATTTCCGATTGCCGGACACAACCGGAAAGACGGTTTCGCTTTCCGATTTCAAGGGCAGGCCCCTGCTCGTGATGTTTATCTGCAACCATTGCCCCTACGTGAAGCACATTCGCGCGGGCCTGGCCCAACTGGCGCGCGATTACCAGCCGCGCGGCGCCGCCTTCGCCGGCATCAACTCGAACGATGTCGCCACTCATCCCGACGACAGCCCCGCGGAAATGGTGATGGAAGCCCGGTCTGCAGGGTATGTGTTCCCGTATCTCTATGACGAAACTCAGGTGGCGGCCAAGGCTTACCGCGCCGCCTGCACCCCGGATTTTTTCCTTTTCGACAAGAACCACCGGCTGGTTTATCGCGGGCAATTCGATGACAGCCGGCCGGGCAACGGAATCGCCGTCACCGGCAGGGATCTTCGCGCCGCCCTCGATGCCGTGCTGGCGGGCAAGCCTGTCGCAACGGCCCAAAAGCCCAGCATCGGCTGCAACATCAAGTGGAAACCGGGCAACGAGCCGGATTATTTCTGAAGGCGGAAGGCGGGAATGAGTCCGCTTTCGTCCGTTTCTGCATTTTGCATTCTTCCTTCCGCCTTCGACCCTTATGCACCTTGGCATCGAAATCGGCGGCACAAAACTGCAAGTGGTGCTCGGCGACGAACGCGCCAGCATCCTGAAGCGGTGCCGATTCGCCGTCGATCGCGCTGGCGGCGCCGAAGGCATCCGCCGGCAAATCGAGGGGGCCATCCCCGAACTTGCCGGTTCTCGGAAGCTGGATGCGGTCGGCGTCGGGTTCGGCGGCCCGGTGGATTGGAAGACCGGCAAAGTGGTTTGCTCGCATCAAATCGAAGGATGGTCGGAGTTTGACCTGGTCGCGTGGCTGAAGCGGCTGACCGGCGCGCCGGTGTTCGTGGACAACGACGCCAACGTCGCCGGGCTCGCCGAGGCCGTCAACGGTGCCGGCGTGGGTTTCAATCCTGTATTCTACGTGACACTTGGCAGCGGCCTGGGCGGCGGGCTGGTCGTGGATGGGAGAATCTATCATGGCGCGAGCGGCGGCGAATGCGAGATCGGCCACGTCCGACTGGATCGCAGCGGGACTACGTTGGAGTCGCGCTGCTCCGGATGGGTCGTGGACGCGAAAATCCGGGCGCTCGAAGCCACCGAACCGGGGAGCGCGGTGTGCGGGATGATCGGCCATTCGCGGGGCGGTGAAGCCAGGCATCTGGCCGCGGCACTGCGGCAGGGCGATTCCGCGACGCGGCGCATTCTGGACGAAACCGCCGGAGACGTTGCGTTTGCCTTATCGCACGCGGTACATCTGTTTCATCCGCAAGTCATCGTCGTGGGTGGGGGCCTGAGAGGCATCGGCGAGCCGCTGCGCGCGGCGATTGAGGCCGTCCTGGGCGGGTTCCTCATGGACGCGTTCAAGCCGGGTCCGCGCGTTTTGCTTTCCGATTTGGGCGAGGACGTGGTGCCGGCCGGCGCCCTGCTGCTGGCGAACCGCGGTTGAACCCACAGATAGCCCTTTGTTTCGGTTCTCTTTTAATTCGCGTCATTCGTAATTCGCGGATTCCACCCCGCCGCCGGCTGTGATTGGATGTGAGGGTCAGGAGCGCGGCTGGGGCGAAGCCCAGCCGCAGCGGGTAAGCAGGTCGATGGCGTTCGGGAACCTGTTAACGGGTGTGAAATGGCTTGGCGCGCTGCGGCTGGGCTTCGCCACAGCCGCGGTCCGGTGTGCGTGTTGACCCGCACTTCCAATCGCATCCCCCGCCACCCGGCCCGCTTGCCACCTGCAACCTTTAGACTGTAAGTTGGTGGAGATGCCGGTTTCCGAAACCATTCGCAAAAAGCTCGGCACATTGCCGCACAAGCCGGGTATTTACCTGATGAAAGACCGGTTCGGGACCGTGATCTACGTCGGCAAGGCACGGGACCTGCGCAAGCGCGTGAACCAGTATTTTCATCCGTCGCGCCGCATGGGGTGGGATTTGAAGTTCAATGCGCTCGTCGAAGCCATCCACGATTTTGACGTGCACGTCGTTCGCAGCGAACCGGAGGCGTTCCTGCTCGAAGGCAAACTCATCAAGGAATTTCACCCGCGCTACAACGTCAGCTTCCGCGACGACAAACGATTCCTGATGCTCAAGGTGAATTTGAACGACCCGATTCCGAACTTCATTTTCACCCGGCTGAAAAAAGACGACGGCGCGCGGTACTTCGGGCCGTTCTCGAATTCGGGCGCGCTGCGCAACACCCTCGCGCTGGTGCGGCGGCAGTTCAATTTGCGCGGCTGCCGCGTGTTCACACCCGGCGAGGCTGACTACAAGCATTGCCTCTATGCGCACCTCAAATACTGCACCGCACCGTGTGTCGGCAATGTGACGCGCGAACAGTATCTGGAGCAGGTGCGCGCCGCGTGCGATTTCATCGAAGGCCAGTGCCACGAAATGAAGGAGCAACTCGAAGCCGAAATGCGCAAGGCCGCCGTTGCGCAGGATTATGAAAAGGCCGCCGGTCTGCGCGATCTCATCCGCGACCTGAATGAGACGACGAAGAAGGAACGGAAATTCGAGCGTGTGCCTTACACGTTGCCGTTGGCGATTGATCCGCAACGCGATCTCGTGGAATTGGCGAAAGCGCTTGGTTTGCCGGCGCCGCCACAACGCATCGAAGGCTTCGACATTTCGAACATCAGCGGCACGTTTGCCGTGGCGTCGCTTGTGAGTTTTAAAAATGGACGACCCGACCGCGCGAATTATCGGCGGTTCAGGATCAAAACCGTTGAAGGCCAGGACGATTTCGCCAGCATGGCGGAAGTGATACGGCGGCGGTATAGCCGGTTGCTGCGGGAGGGTGGACGTCCTCGCGAATCCCGTTCGGATGAAGGCGGCGAGGCGGTCCCGCAGGAATTGCAGAAGCGGGTTGATGAAACCAGCAGGAAAGTGAAGTGCGGCCAAAGAATTCAACGCGACCCCTTGCCGGCTGCATTGCCGGATTTGATTCTCATCGACGGGGGCAAGGGCCAGCTCAGCGCAGCGAGAGCGGAACTGGCGAAACTCGATTTGAGCCGGATACCGGTCATCGGACTGGCCAAGGAGTTTGAGGAAATTCATCGACCGGGTGAGAGCAAGCCTTTACGGCTCGGGCTTGGCCATCCGGCGGTAAAACTGCTCCAGCGGGTGCGCGATGAATCCCATCGTGTGGCCAACAGTTACAACGCCCAACTGCGGCTCAAGCGCATTTCAGAAAGTGTTTTGGATGAATTTCCCGGCATCGGGGGACAGCGCAAGGCGGCACTGCTCAAGACATTTGGTTCGGTCCGGCAGTTGCGCCTGGCGACCGTGGAACAAATCGCCGAAGTGCCCGGCTTTGGGGGCAAAGCGGCGGCGGAATTGAAGACGTTTCTCGAAGCGCGATCAACGCCGGCAACCTGACTCGAAAGCCTGCTGTTGTGAGGTATGTCAGGGGGGAACGGATCAAAAGAAGTGCGTGCCAATCCCCGGTGTTTGTGGCTTAGTGTGAGCGGATGAACATTCAAGTGGCGGTCTTGTGCGACGCGGCGACGGATGACAACGGAAAGTTGAACCTGCTGGGCGCGTTCGACACCATCTACACGCAGCAGTTGCCGGCGGTGCATCCGCAGTGTTCGATCGCGCTGCGGGTGACGTTTGGACACGAGGACGAGGGTGCGCACAAGCTGCGATTGAGCTTCGTGGACGCCGACGGGCACTCCATCATGCCCGGAATCGACATTCCGGTGGAGGTGGTCCTTCCAGGCGACTCCCATTTCGGCACGCGCAACTTCATCGTGAACATCCAGCAGTTGAAATTTGAAAGCCCGGGCCTGTATTCGACCGATATCGCGCTGGACGACCGGACCCAGGCCAGCATTCCGCTGCTGGTGAAACTGACGCCGCCCACCCCGTTGTGATCGCCGGAGAGCGGGTCTGTGGCTCGGAGACAAGACAT
>PLQC01000165.1:8104-30150 GCA_003159675.1 Limisphaerales bacterium | reverse complement strand
GATGTTGGATGTTGGATGTTGGGTGTTCCCCTCTGCCCAACGATTTAAGCACCCTATTGCGCCGGCGCCGGGTTCGCCGCTGCTGCGGGTTCGCGGTAAGGTTTGCCGGCCCGGTAAAGCTCGAGCAATTGCCGGTTTTTCTCAACCAGCCTCGTTTCACCCGCCGCCGTGGCTGTTGCGCAGGCCTCCTGCGCCGCCTTGACGGCGTCGTCGAATCGTCCGGCATCGGCGTAGGCGGCGGCCAGCGTGCCGACAAACAGCGCCACCTGACGCCGCGTCAAAGCGCAGGCGCCCTCGGCGAGCCGGACCGCCTCGGCCGAGTCACGGACGTCCGGGTCTTCGTTGGTGGCCAGGATCCAGGCCAGGTTGTTCATCACGATGGGCGTATCGGGCCGGTAGAGGAGAACCGCGTGATAATGGTCGATCGCTTCACGGAGCTTGCCGTGCATCGCCAGCACGTCGGCGATTTTGGATTGGGCCGGGGCGTAGCCGGGAAAAAGCTGCACCACTCTTTCCAGGTGCACCAGCCCTTCAGCGGCTTTTCTCTCCTTGATCAGGGCATCCCCGAGGAGGAATTCCGCCATCATGTTGTTCGAGGTCACGTCGAGGGCATGCCGGAATAACGTCTCGCTGTTTCGCCAGTAGCGCAATTGGACCGTGGTCACCGTCACGCAGCCCGCCAGCGCCGCCGCCGCGACCCCGCCCGTTCCCATCCGCGAAATACCCAGCCGGGCCGCCAGTTCCTTCGCCCCCCAGACAACCATGACGAATAGGCCGATGGAAGGAATATACATGTACCGATCCGCCATGGCCTGGCCGCCCACCTGCACCAAACCGATGACGGGAACGAGCGTGCCCAAAAACCACAGCCAGCCAAACGCCAGGTACGGCCGCCGCCGCCATTGCCGCAAAACCGGAGCGGTGATCGCGGCCAGAAGCGCGGCGGAGCCCAGAACCTGCCAGTCCGGCCAATCGACGTGAATCGGATAATAGGCCGCCAGGTGTTGCGGCCAAACCGCCTTCGCGAGGTAGCGGGCGTAGGAAACGAGCGCATTATCCAGCCGCGCCCAGAAGTCCACCCGGTTCAGGCCCATCACTGAACCCCCGGCGCGTTGGGCAAAAACAGTCACCACGCTCGACGCAATCGACAGCACCAGGAACGGCAGCTTCTCCAGGACGAGGCGGAGGAAGGTTGAAGGTTGAAGGTTGAAGGTTGAAGGTTTGATCGCGGTCGCCTCCGTGTTTGCATCCTTGGGCTTGGAGAGTGGCAGCCGTTCCAGCGGCCAGTAATCCAGAAGCAACAGCACGAACGGCCACGTCACCAGCATCGGTTTGCTCATCAAGCCCAGGGCGAAGAACACCAGCGCCAGCATGTACCACCCCGCGCCCGGGGACTTCAGAACGATTCCGGCAGGGCCGACCTGCCCGGTAGGGGCGCGCTGCCGCGCGTCTTGGCCGACCAGCAGGTCGGCCCTACCGCGCGCATATTGGATATATGCCCAAATCGTCAGCAACCCGAAGAAAGTGCTGAGCACATCCTTCCTTTCCGCGATCCACGCCACCGATTCGACGTGCAACGGGTGCATGGCGAACAGCGCCGCCACGATTGCGCTAGGCCAAACCTCACGCGTCATCCGCTTCAGCAGGTGGAACAGCAGAAGAGTGTTCGCGGCGTGAAAGACCACGTTCACCAGGTGATGCGCTGCCGGGTTGAGGCCGAACAATTGGCAATCGAGCATGTGCGACAGCCAGGTGATCGGATGCCAGTTGTACGAGGTGGTGGTTCGAAACGCCCAGGCGATGCCGTTCGCGGTCAGCCCATGCTGAACGTAGGGATTGGCCGTGACATAAATCCAATCGTCGAGGTTGAGAAAACGGCAATGCACGACCGGCCAATACACCGCCGCCGTGAACAGCAGAAGAGCAGCGTAAATCACAGTTTCCCGACGCGTTCCTGAGCCTTTCATGTCACTATGTTGAAGAATTTTCCAGTCCTGCGCAAACGTTTGCCGCGAGAGAACGCAAAGAACACAAAGAGAGATGTGCTACGCCCCAAAAATTGGACGTTCTCTGCGTTCTTTGTGCTCTATTGCGGCCAACATCTTTTGTTGCGGTTACTGCGGCGCTGAGCCGTAACGCTGGACTCGCAGGGGAGCGCACGCGCCCTCGTGTGCAGTGGCTGGCGCCTCGCCAACCACTTTTGAGGAGTTCGGCTGGTCACAGGATAGTGGGATAGTGTTACGCCCTCCTCCGACCGGCGAGACGCCGGTCGGAACACGCGAGAGCGCGTGTGCTCCCCATTTCTAAGTGCATTGTAGGCTAAGGCTTTTGCTGTTGCCCGGATGAAGCGGGAACGCCAGCGTGGAGTGGGGTCCCGGCCTGGTACATTCCGAGCTCCATCTGGAACGTGGTTATTTGTGCCGCGTTATTCTGCGCCGTCGCCAATTCCATGGCGCGGCGTATCGTGGCTACCGCCTCGGGAAACCGGCCAGCTTCCGCATAAGCGGCCGCCAGCGTTGCGATCATGATCGGGTTCTGCCCGCCGGACAGCTTGTCCACATCAAGAGCCAGCTCGACCGCTTTGTTCCCGTTCCGGACGGACGGATCGGGAGCCGTTGCCAGCACCCACGCCAAATTATTTTCGGCCAGCACATAGTGCGGCTGAGCCAGCAACACTTTCTCAAAGCACGCTGCCGCTTCACGATACCGGCCCTTTTGCAGGAAGGCGTTGCCGAGATTGTCCAAGGCTCCCAGGTTTCCAGGTTCCAGCTCCAACGCCCTCTGATACTGCGCGATGGCCTCATCCGCCCGCCCGCGCTGGAGAAAGGCATATGCCAGATTCCTGCGCGCATCCGCAAAGTTCGTATAGACTGCCAGCGCGGTTTGATAATGCGCGATCGCCTCATCCACTTTGCCTTCCCGCATCAGGGCATCACCCAATTTGCGGTGCACCAGCGGATGTCGGGGATCCAGCGTCAGGGCTTTTTTCAGGCGCGCGATTGCTTCCTCCAAGTGTCCGCTGTAGAGCAGGAGGGCGCCAAGGTTGTAATGGGCCATGACATAATCGGGACGAAGTTCCACGGCTTTCTGAAATTGAGCGGTCGCTTCCGGCACGTGGCCTGTTTCGGAGAGCATGATGCCCAGGTTGTAACGGGCCAGCCACGAATCCGGATTGCGGGCAATCGTGGTCCGCCAGAGTGTATCCAGGTCCCTGTAAGTCGTGCATTGCTGCCACGTCAGCACACCCAGCACCAGAAGCAATGCTCCGCCCAGCACCGGTACCAGCAGCCGCAACCTCCCCTTGATGCGGGCCGCCGCCAGCGTCAGCGCTGCCGCCGCCAGCGTGAGCGGTCCGATGCAGGCAACATACTGGTAATGGTCGGCGACGAAGGACCACACAAACGTCCACAGCATGATCAGCCCGGATGTCGGGAGCAGCGTTACTACGAAGAATAGCGCAGCCACCTCCGGGCCGCGCCCCGTGAGGCGTCTCGCGCGCCAGATCGCTCCCGCCAACAAACCCAGCGCCGCCAGCCAGACGTAGGACAGTGGATCGGAGGGATGAATCACCCAGCGCGGGTAGCTGAAGGTCAGATTCGCCGGCCATATCAATTTCCCCAGGTAGAACCAGATGCCGCGGCTCGCGATCAGGATTCGGTCGATCAGTCCGATCGAAAATAACTCGCCCTGGGTCCCTTGATGAAATCGTTCCCACCACATGGTCACCAGGCCTATGCCCGCGCCCATCGCGAGATACGGCGCCACCTGCGCCAAGCGGCGCCAGGGCATCGCTCCGTCTCTGAGCCATAACACGAGCAGCATCGCTGCCGGCAGCGTGCACGCCGTGGTCTTGCCCGACAGAGCCAGCGCAAAGCAAAACAACGACAAACCGTAATAAAACCAGGAACGCCCGCCCCGCGCATCCACAAACGCCAGCCACGCTCGCATCGTCAACAAGGAGAAAAACAGGGACAGCACATTTTTCCTCTCCGTGACCCAGGCCACCGATTCCACCTGGACGGGGTGCAGGGCGAAGATCGCCGCCGCAAGCCATGCGCCTGGAATGTTCAGACGCCGAAGCAGCCGCCACAGCAGCAGCGCATTGGCTGCGTGCAGCAAAATGTTGACCCAATGGTAACCTGTCGGGTTCAACCCCCAAAGCCCGCGCTCGATCCGGAACGTGGTGTAGGTCAGCGGAAAGTATTGCGACGGCGAATCCAGCGAAAACCAGATCCGCTTCAATCCGTCTGGAGCGGTGAGCAACTTGTTCTTGATGACGTAATCATCATCGTCCCAGATGAATCCGGCATGCCAGGCGGGCTCGTAGGCAATCACCGTTGCGGCCAGCAGCAGCAGCGCCAAAAGCCAGGTACGGCCTTTCGTGGATCGTGCCGCACGGATTTCTCCGGTTGGCGGCTGATTTGGGGCGATCATCGACGGCTCCGCAGCCTGGCTTAAGCGCGAGTCAGACATGTCTTAGTTCTTTCGGATCCGCAGTCTGCGATGGCAACGGTCGGATTGCTCGGTCACCCTGTCTTTCGGCGGGCTGTTTACGAGATTTCAGAAGCCCGAGCGAGCAAAAACTTCCGAGCCGCGCCGGCCGGCAGCCGGAACGCATTGAGAGGTTGTCTGAAAAATGGGTAGAACGGGCGACCCGCCCGTTCCNNACCGGAAGAGCTGGACGACCGATGACACTTTGGCCTGAATTTCGAGTTGGACACCCGTTTCGGTTCCGTCCGGCGGGTCGCCGGCCAGCACGGCCCACTGGCCCGTTCCACCCATTCCAGTTGCTCAGAAATGCTCTGAAGGCCGGACCTCTCACGATTGAGTTGCGAAATCGCCCAGGTTTTGTCCAGAATACCACAATGCATATTCGACTTCCTGGCATTGGTTTGGTTGTAATGATGACCCTGGCAGCCGAATCCGTTAACTTCGCTCCCGCTCAGGGCGAAACGCCTCCCGGGTCAACTTCTGTCAACGTGCGGTCTGCACCAGGCGAAAACGTCGCCCGAATCCATTGGATCGGCACAGACCAGCTCAGCCGGGACACCAACGCCTCTCACCTAGTCAGCATCTGGAACATCCCTGAAGGTGCCAAACTCCAGGCGCAGATCTACGACAAGCTCTCTGCCGCTCCGTGGAATCTCTTCCACCGGCCTCTCGATACGAATGCGGCCGCGCTCCTGCGTCCTTTGGTCCAGGACGTCTTCCGCCACGAATGTTATCTGCAGGTGCGCCAGGCCCCGAACCAGCCGGCCCAGTTCGCTTTCGCCATCCGATTGGATGAGCGACGCGCCACCCTGTGGCAATCCTACATGGCCGCCGTGGCTGAATCCCTCACCGGCATCCGGCCCGTCAACGCGGGCGGCGCGACCGGCGGTTGGTCTCTTCAAAAACATCATTCACCCAATTTGATCGAGCTCAGCCGAGTGGGGGAATGGACCGTGCTCGGCGCCGCCACCGGCCAAAATACTTTGCTTGCCGAAATCATTTCCCGGATTCGACCCGACCGCGCGCCATTCGGCTCCGGAGTGTCGAATGCCTGGTTCCAAGCCGCTGTGGACCTGCCACGCTTCGCCGCCGCCTTGTCAACCAATTGGAACTTGCGAGGCTGGCCTAGAGTCAATTTTCTGGTCCTAGGCGAGGGCACGAACGTCCTCACGCGTGGCGAGTTTGCTTTCTCCAATCTCCCGCCGATCGAACTGGATCAGTGGAATGTTCCCGTCGAACTTATGGATGGGCCGCTCGCAAATTTCACCGCGATTCGCGGCTTCGAATCCTGGCTGGGCTCGCTCCAAGCCTGGAACGCCCTCCACATCGGCCCTCCCCCAAATCAACTTTTCCTGTGGACCCTGATGGGCCGAGGCTGGAATTCTTATGGCGCCGCACCGTTGCAGGATGCCAGCAACGAAGTCTACAAGCTGAGCAATGTGATATTGCAGAAAGGCGGCCCCTGGTTCGCCACAAACGAAGTCGCCAAGTTCGTGCGATCGGATAAGTTCAACGGCCTGGAATGGCGCGGCAACCCCTGGATGTGGCCTTCGCTTCAATCACTCACGACCACCAACAATGGCAACTTTATCTTCGGCGGCTTGTTCCTGAACCAGCCGACCGATCCTCCTCCTGTTGGATATTTCGACACGGTTCTGGCTGATACGAATTTGCTCTATTACGATCTGGAACAGACGGGCTCGCGGCTCCCGCAATGGCTCTACGTCGGCCAGTTTGTGCGCTTTGTTTCGGGGATGCCCCAAATGCCGTTTAAAGCTGCTTCCCTGGACTGGCTCCGGGTCGCCGGCCCGCGGATGGGCCCCAGTGTGACCCGAATTACGAAAACCAGCGACACCACGCTGTCCCTCGATCGCGTGTCCAGCGTCGGCTTTACCGCCGTCGAATTGCATCTCCTCGCCGACTGGTTGGAGTCCCCCAAATTCCCGGTCGGCCTTCACACTTTTCTGGCGCCGCCTGACAAGTAGCCGCAACTTTGGTAGCCGCAACTTTTAAGTTGCGCCAGGACACCCACGCCGGCAGTTCGATCCCCCCGGAGCGCAGAGAGCCATGTCCGCGAGATTCCAGGATGTGCGGAAGCCGGAAGCATTCAATTGAAACCGCAGATGGATGCAGATTGAGAAGAAACTGAAACGAAAGAATGTTAATCACGGATGACACGGATAGCACGGATGGGGAAGAAAAATATCTTTAAAACATATCCGTGTAATTCGTGTCATCCGTGTAATCCGTGGTTAAACCCCTCCTTTCCGTGCTGGGAAAAGAATTCGCGATCATTCCTGCAATTCGCGGACACCCCTGTTGGCCTTGGATTGGATGTTCGACGTTGAATGTTGAATGTTTTGATCGCAGCTTCCCCGCGCCGTGTCCATCCGCGGTTTTGCCCTACCGCATCGCCTGCGTCTTCACCGGCTCCACCTCCTGTTCGCGGCCGATCACCCGCGCCATGTAGGCAGCCACCACGTCAGTCGGGTTCTGCTTGAGCGCCAGCGATGTCAGATCTATCGCTTGCTGGCGATTGCCAGTTGCGAAGGCCTCCGCAGCGAGATCCAGGACGGTTCCAGACGATGCGGGCGCCGGAGACGGATTCGGCGCCTTGAAAACACACGGCACACCTGCGCCTGCCGGAGTCCCAAAGATGCAGGCATACAGTTCTCCGCTAACGGTTGAAAAGTCCTGAAAAACGAGCTGGGCGTTCACCGTGGGCAATGCTCCAAGGACCTCCCGCTTTTCCGGCGGCCCAAGCAACTGCTGGCGCGTCCGTTCGTCAAAGCGCTCCAAAATGCGCGCCGCGTTGCCCAGATAGAATGCGCGAGGCGCCGCATACTCGAGCACCGGAAACAGGTCGCTCTGGATTTGCCCCGGCCCGGCTATTGCGAAACCCGTGCGCTGGGACGCCAATTGTCGCGCCAGCAACTCCTCCGGCGTGCGAGTGTCAATCATTCCCAGGTCCGTCCGGACCCTCTTGATGTTGAAACCCTGGCTGAACACTTCCGGCCCTGTGGGCCAGGGCTGAAGCGAGCCCAGCATCACGACGTCGCCCGCGCCTGTGTCCCACACTTCCATGTAAGGAAATACCGAGCCAAATGTGCGCAACACAAGCGTCAGAATGTCGTCGTTCACTTCATAAACATGGAACCATTGGGACATGATGCCGCCCGGCTTCAGCCGGCTCGCTGCCAGTTCGTAGAATTCACGACTGAAAACGCTCCCGACGCCGACGGTCCACGGGTTCGACGGCTCTGTGATGAGGACATCGTAAAGCTGCGGCCTAAGTTTCAGTACCGTTCGTGCATCCTCGCGCCACACATGCGCGCGAGGATTGTCCAGCACATGATAATTCCATCCCGCGAACAAGCGAGCCGCCCGGATGACCGGCTCGCAGTTCTCAGCGACATCAACCCTTTCGATAGGATAGGCCAACGTTGCGCCTGCGGTCATGCCCGAACCCATCCCAAGCACAAAGACATCTTTCGCCCCAGGTTTTGCCAGCATTGGCAGATGAGCTAGCAGCAATTGGTTTGCAAGATCCAGCTGCGTCCCCGCATCCGGTTTTCCGTTGATACGCAAACCTAGTTCTGACGGTGCGATAATTCCGTCCACCTGCTCCACAGAAACAGTGGCGTCCGGTCCATCCTCATAAAACACGAGTTTGATGTGTTCCTTGCGCACCTTCATCAGCCGGGAATCGAACGTGGTTTCCCAAACCCGGAAGATTCCCGAGCTCATGACGCTCCGCCAGCCTTCACCGCCGGCCACAAAGAGCGAGCCCGTGAATAGGGAGATCGCCAGTGCGCCAGCGATCCCAAATCCCCAGCCGCGCCGCCCCGCCACGACGAGTCCGAGCACCGCCAGGATCAGTGCCAGGACGCCAAACGCGTTGCGCAGCCCCACCTGCGGCATTAGCACAAAGCCCGTGACCAAGGTGCCGCAGACCGCGCCAAGCGTGTTCCAGGTCAGCAGCGCCCCCACTTTCGCTCCCAAGTGCGCGCTTCCCTCGGATACCGCCCGCATCATCAGCGGCAGCACCGCCCCAATCAGCGCTGCCGGCAACCCCAAGATGACGAGCGCGATGCCCACGGTGAGCAGTTCGTGAAACACATAACCGACCGGCGTCCGCGCCAGGCCCGTGCGCGCGATCCGGTAAAAATCAACCCACTCTCCAATGTTAAACACGAGCAGTGCCACCCATGCGGCTGCGGTGCACACTGCCACCACCACGATCCATTCGCTCGACGCCCTTCGCCGCGCGGACGCAATCCACGCGCTGCCCAATCCAATGCCGAGGATGAACGAGATCAACACCACCGCGAACGATTGCAGCGACGAGCCGAATATCAGCGTCAGCGACCGCGAGGAAAGCACCTCCAGCCCCATCGAAATTCCCCCCGTCAACGCCACAATCAGCCCCGCCCAGCCTGGATTTGAAATTTCAGATTTGAGATTTGAGATTTCAGATTGAGCCTCCTGAGGCTCTGACGTTTGAGATTTGAGGTTCGAGATTTTGACTTGGTTGGCCGGATCTGAAATTTCAAATTTCAAATCTGAAATCTTCTGGCCGCCCAGAAGCACCGCAATGGTCCCAATAACCAGGTTCACCACTGCGGTGATCCTCAGCGTCGCCACGATCCCGAATTCCTGCACCAGCCAAAACCCGGCCAAAGCCGCTCCCAGGACCGCTCCCAGGCTGTTGACCGAATAAAACCGCGCCGAACGCCTACCCGGATCCGAGTAGGATTTCTGCAACCACGCCGCCAACAGCGGCAGCGTGCCGCCCATCAGCATGGTCGGCCCCAGCAATAATGCCCCGCTCAACACACCCTTGAGCACTAGAAGCAACCCCGATCGTTCAACGATGTGCGTGCCGATTCCTACGAAGATCTGATCCGCCGCCCGGTCGAGTGTCAGGAAGAGCAGGGCGTAAACGCCGATGGCGATTTCCAGGCAACCGTAAACGCGGACCGGCTGCCGCAATCGATCCGACCAGCGTCCGACAATCCAATTACCCAGAGCCAACCCGCCCATGAAGGCAGCCAGCACGACGGTCTGGGCGTAAATGGTGCTGCCGAACATTTGGGACAGGAGCTTGGACCAAACCACCTCGTAAACCAGCGCCGTAGCCCCCGAGAAGAAGAACAAGGTCAGAATCATCCACCCGCGATCGCGTGATTGCTGCACGCTGTAATCGTAAAGGCTGGACCAAGGCGACGGCAAGCGGGAAGGCGACTTTGGGTTGAAGGTTGAAAGTTGCAGGTTGAAGGTTGCCTCGGGGAGATAAGGGCCAGACTGAATCCAAAGAATCTCAACCACGGATTACACGGATATTTTTCCTCTCTTCCTTATCTGTGTAATCCGTGTAATCCGTGGTTAAAATTCTTCCGGTGATTGGTTGTTGGATGTTTTGGTCTATCCTCGTTCATCTGCGGTTTGGCAACGGCTGCAGCGCCTGCAATTCCTGCTTCGCAGCCGCATACCCCGGGTTGAGCCGCAGAGCTTCCTTCACATGAGCGATGGCTTCGTCCTTCCGCCCGACCGTTGCCAGCACGCCCGCGAAACCCAAGTGTGCCTCCGCGTCGTTCGGCGCGAGGCGGAGCGCCTCGCCGTATTCCCGCAGAGCCTCGCCATTCCGGCCTACCGCGGACAATACTTGGGCGATGCTGCGGTGAAGCGATTCCTCTCCCGGCGCCAGTCGCACCGCTCGCGTGTAGCATTCCAGCGCCTTGTCATATTGTCCCGTGCCGGCCAGCAGCCAGCCAAGATTGTTCAGCGCCTCGATGGAGTTCGGGTTGATCCGAAGCGCCGTAGCGTAATGATTGGCCGATTCCTGGAGGCGACCCTCGCTCGCGAGGAGGTTGGCGAGAATAATGTGAGTCTGAGGATCTTCAGGGGCCAACTGCGCGGCTTCCTGATACTGATGGATGGCTTGATCGACCTTGCCAAGCTCATAGAGTAACGCGCCCAGACAGTTGTGAGGGCTGGGGCTCTCCGGTGCCAGCCGCGCGGCATCTTCGTAGGATCGGATCGCTCCCGCATATCGTTTCTGCCTGAGGAAGATATTGCCGAGACTGTCGTGGATGTCAGGGTTCTCCGGGTCAATCTGCAGCGCGTCCTTGAAGTACTTGATTGCCTCCGGGTAATGCTGTTGCTGCGCGAGCACGCTGCCCATGTTGAACAAACTGTTGGATTGATTGGTGTTGACCTGGAGCGAGCGCTGAAACCATTTCGTCGCTTCGGCCATCTGTCCCCTGCAGAAGAAGCAGCAACCCACCCCGTCCAGGGCGATCGGATCCTTGGGATTGATTTTGAGCGCCGCAGTGTAGGTTTGCATCGCCGCATCCAGGCGACCTTTGGCGAACAAATCGATTCCGAGGTTGTCACACGCCAGGCCATTGTTCCGGGTCGATGCAATCGCGTGTCGAAAGAGAGTTTCGCTGTTCCGCCAGTAACCCAATTGATCTACGGTTCGCGCCGCGCACGCGCCCAAAACCAGGATCGCCGCCGTGCCTGCCGCCCAGCAGGAGATGTTCAATCGCTCAAATGCCGCGCCCGCGCCCCACGCAAGAATGATGAAAATTCCAATCGACGGCACATACATGTACCGGTCCGCCAGGGACTGTGCTCCCACCTGGACCAAACCGATCACCGGGATCAACGTTCCGAAAAACCAGAACCAGCCTGTCCGGACGAAAGGCCATCGCGGGCCCAGAAACCACGCGGCTCCGCACAGAATGATCGTGAGCGCCGCGCTGAAAATCACCAGGGCCACCGGCCATTCCGTTGGATACGGATACGGCAACGCCAGCCCGACCGGCCAGATCAGCTTGCCAAGATATCGAGCATAGGAAACGAATGCATTCTCAATCCGCATACCCATCGGGATGCTCGTCAACGCCAGCACCGCTCCGCTGCTTCTTTGAACCACGAAAGTGACAACGCAAAAAATCCCGCTCAGGATGAAGAACGGGATCTTCTTCGCCGACAGGCGCAGAAAGGTTGAAAGTTGAAAGTTGAAAGTTGAAGGTTTGCTCACCTGCGCCTCAGCCTCGGAACTCCCCACTCTCAAACTCCGAAACTCAAGCCTCTTAAACTCCCCGATTGGCCAGTAATCCAGCAGCAACAGCACAAACGGCAGCGTCACCAGCATTGGCTTGGCCATCAGACCTAGCGCAAAGAACACCAGCGCCAGCCCATACCATCCCGCGCCAAGCATGGTAGGGCCGACCTGCCGGTCNNCGGTCGGCCTGGACGCGCAGCAGCGCGTCCCTACCAGCCTCGGCAATATCATCAGCCTTTCGTCCGATTCTCCCGTGCACATGTTGGCCGTATGCCCACAACGTCAGTAGCCAGAACAACGTGCTCAACACATCCTTCCGCTCCGAAATCCACGCCACCGATTCGACGTGCAACGGGTGCAGGGCGAAAAGCGCCGCAACAAAGGCGCTGCGCCAAAGCGCCCCCGTGAGTTTCCTCAACACCACCAGCAAGAGCGCCGCGTTGACCGCATGGAGCGCGACGTTTTCGAGGTGAGCGCTCGCCGGATTCAAACCGAACAACTCCACGTCCAGCATATGTGACAGCCAGGTTAGCGGGTGCCAGTTGGCCGTTTGCCCGCTCCTGAACGCCCACGCCACGCCCTTCAACGTCAACCCTTGCCGGACGTGATGGTTTGAGGTCACGTACATGGGATCGTCGTAATTGACGAAATCGCAGTTCCTGACCGGCAGGAACACCGCGAACGTGACGACGGCCAGCAGCAGGCAGAGCCGGCCGGGCCGAGCCAGCATGGCAGCGAACCGATTACCCGCCTGCGCGCCGGGTCCTCGCTGGGTAGTCGCCATCAACTGCGGTTCGCTCATGGTGCAGGTCAGCCTCCACAATCCACATCGAACGTCAAGCGTCGATAAGGAAACAAGCGCGCTCAGAAGAACAACCGCAGATGGACGCAGATGAACGCAGATGTCGCTTCTGAAATGAAGGACAGTGTTTCCGCGAATGACGCCAATCAGCGCGAATTAGTGTAATCCGAGTAACACCCCCTCTTTTCGCAAGCTCCGCGGTCCTTTGGTTGCGACTTCCCCGCGCTCATCTGCGTCCGTCCGAGTCCATCCGCCGTGCTCGCGCCCGTCGCGGCAGGTCTGCGGTAAAATTTCCTCCGTTCCTTTTCAGGAAATGAATTTGTGAAAATTCGCGCAATTCGCGGACGCACCCTCCGTCTTTCCCCAAAAGACATTCGTGTTCTGCGTCATTTTGTGTGTTCTGCGGGCTCACCACCGCTCTGTGTTTCTGCCGCCGAAATCATTTTGTTTGTGTCCTCATCCGTCTTCTGGCACTAGATGACTTCACAATTTGCATGGATAAGCCGTTTCCCGGTCTCCACAAAAACGCGGCATTCCCAGCCGAGCTCCCTCGCAGGGTGCGCTTGCTCCAGCGTGAAGTTCTCACAAGCTCCATCGCTCACATCGGCATCACCGTGTTGGCTGTGCTCGCCTTCATTTCGGTGGCAGGCTGCGGAAAGCCTAAATCCGGTTCCGCTCCCGCATCTCCGGCTGCCTCCGCGCTTTTCCCCGATACCGTCATCCGGATCCATTGGCTCGGAAAAGACCGCCTCGGGATCGAGGCGAGCGCCTACTATTTCAGCCGCATCCTCAATCTTCCGGAAACCAAGACGCTCCAACTTCAGACGATCGTCAAGCTTTCTAGCGCTCCCTGGCGGTTGGTTGCGGGCGAAAGCGAGCGCACCAACCGGAACAGCCTTTTCTTGCAGCCGTTGCTGAACGATATTGTTCGCCAGGAATGCTATTTCGAAGTCCTTCAGTCGCCGGGCCAACACCGGGAACTCGCATTTGCGATCCGGCTCGACGATTCGCGCGCCGGTCTGTGGCAAACCAACCTCGCAAACGCGCTCCATTCCCTGACCGGCGTCTGGCCCATCGCTTCGCACGACAACGGTTGGACGTTGCGGTGGCAGCGGAAGCCGGGTCTCATCGAACTGGTCCATGCGGGGGATTGGGTGGTCGTCGGCGCGAGCGACGGCAATAGCCCGCTCTTCCACGGAATCATCGACAAGGTCAGCGCAGGCCCGAATCCCTTCGGCTCCCGAACCAGCGCCGACTGGCTCCAGGCCGACATCGACCTCCGTCGCCTGTCGCCCGTCCCTGCCATAGACTGGATCTCCTCGAACAATCTGCCAAGAATTTCCCTGACGCTGAACGGTGACGGCGGACATGTCATCACGCACGGCGAGGTGATCTTCCCTGAACCCATCGCCATCCAACTCGAACCGTGGTCCATTCCCACCAAGCGGATCGCGGAGCCGCTCGTCAGCTTCACGGCCATTCGCGGGATCAAACCCGCGCTGGAATCCTGGAAACCCTGGAACGACTTGCACATCGGCCCTGCGCCGAACCAGCTCTGCTTCTGGGGTCTGGACGGCATCCCGCTGCAGATGCTGATGGCCGCCCCGGAACCGGATGCCGGCAAACAGGTCCTTGCGGTGACCGATGCACTGCTTCGAAACGGAAACCTGTGGCTGACAAATCATGGCGTCGGGCAATTCGAAGCGATCCCGGAATCCAAAGGCGCGATCTGGATGGGGCTGCCCTCCATCTCGCCGTTCATCCGGTCTGTGGACGATGGCAGAATGGTCATCTGCGGACTCGACACGCATGGAGGGCAGGGGACCAACACCCAAAACGGAATCAACTACCGTCCGACCCTTGCCTCGATGCTCGAGGATCTGTCGGCGCAGACGAACCTGGTGTGCTACGACTGGGAGCTGACCGCTCCGCGAATCGAATCCTGTCTGTTCGACGGCCAGATCCTTCGCATGGCCCTGCGACACCCGCCGCTGCCGATGGATTCTGCGAGTGTCAATTGGTTGCGGACGGTAAAAGACAGGCTGGGCAATTCCACGACCCGGATCGCACTGACCCGACCCAATCAACTCACGTTCGATCGCACCTCCACCATCGGCCTGACCGGAGCCGAATTGAACCTCCTCGCCGACTGGCTTGAATCCACTCAATTTCCACGCGGGCTCTATTCACTCCCGCCGCAGTAACCCAGAGAAATTCAACCACGGATTACACGGATTTCACGGATGGGGAAAATGAAGATCAGAAAAATATCCTTCCCATCCGTGTCATCCGTGTCATCCGTGTCATCCGTGGTAAAAATTCTTCCGTCTTTTCTCGAGAAATGAATTCGTGTCATCCGTGGTCAAAACTTTTGATTCATCGCCCTGCCAGCTTCTGACCCGCTTCCGATGTCTGCTTCTCCCGCTCAATAACCCGCAATAGATATTCCGCCTGTGCGTTGCCCGGGGTTTCTTTCACCGCCTGCTCCGCCAATTGCTCCGCTTGCGCCAGGTTTCCCCCCGCAAACGCCCTCGAAGCCTCCGCGATAGCCCCGCCTCCCGCGTCGGGCGGTGGCGACGGAAACGGAGTCTGGAACGCGCACGGCACTCCGCCATGCGGCTCCGCTCCGAACAGTGCCCCGCCCAGTTCTCCGTTCACCGTCAGGAAATCCACAAACACCAGTTGCGCGCTGGCCATGGGCAGCGAGCCCAGCGTCCGGCGTTTGGCTTCGGGCGCGAGCAGTTGCTGCCGCGTCCGTTCATCGAAATCATTCAGCAGCCGGCTGCCGGCGCCGATATAGAAGGCGCGCGGCGCGGCGTATTCCAAAATGGGATCCAGGTCGCTTTGGAGCGGACCGCTGCCCGCAATGGCAAAGCCCGTCCGCTGCGAAGCCAACTGACGTGTGAGCAGCGCCTCAGGCGATTCAATGTCGATCATCTCCAGATCCGTCCGCACCCGTTCGTTGGCAAAACCACGCCGGAACACTTCCGGCCCGGTCGTCCACGGTTGTTTTGAGGCGAGCATCACGATGTCTCCGGTTCCCGTGTCCCACACTTCCATGAAAGGAAACACCGAACCGAATGTGCGCAGCACCAGACGCAAAATATCGTCGTTCATGTCATACAGGTGGAACCATTGGGCCACAATCCCGCCCGGCTTCAAACGTCGCGCCGCCAATTCATAAAATTCACGGCTGAAAACACTGCCCACTCCCACCGTCCAGGGATTCGAAGGTTCGGTGATAATGACGTCATAGACCTGCGATTGCAGCTTCAGCACTGTGCGCGCGTCTTCATTCCACAGATGCGTTCGCGGATCGCTCAACACATGGTGGTTCCAATCGGCGAACAACTTCGATGCTCGAATCACCGGTTCGCAGTTCTCAGCCACGTCCAGTCGTTCGATGGGAAAGCTCAGTGCGCCTCCGGCCGTCATTCCCGAGCCCAATCCCAGCACAAAAACATCCTTCGCGCCGGGCTTTGCCAGCAGAGGCAGGTGAGCCAGAAGCAACTGATTGCACAAGTCCCACCGCAGCGTGCCCGCATCCGACTTGCCGTTGATCCGCAAACCCATCGCCGCCGGCGCGACCGTGCCGTCGCCTTGCTCGACCGAAACCGTGGCATCCGGTCCATCATCGTAAAACAGGATCTTGACGTGCTCTTTCCGGAGCCCCATCACGTTTGGATCAAACTTGGTTTCCCAAATTCGAAACACTCCCGAGCTCATGACGCTTTGCCAGTCCTTGTCGCCGAAAATGAAAATGCTCCCGACCACCGCGGCGAGGCCCAGGCACCCGGCTCCCGCCAGGCCCCAACCCTGCCGCCACGCTGTCGCAAGCGCCGTCAATGCCAGCGCGATCGCCAAAATCACGAAGGCGTTCCGCAGCCCCGCTTCGGGCATCAGCACAAACCCTGCAAACAATGTCCCGACAACCGCCCCCAGCGTGTTCCAGGTCAGCAACGCCCCCACTCTCGCCCCAAGATGCGCGCTTCCTTCCGACACCACGCGCATCATCAACGGCAGCACCGCACCGATCAAAGCCGCCGGCAACCCGAGGATCACCATCGACATGCCCGTAATCATCAACTCGTGATACACATATCCGGCGGGGGTGCGGCTGAGCTGGGTGTGCATGAACCGATACAAGTCCACCCAGCGCTCGATGTTGAACACGAGCAACGCCACCCAGCCCCCCGCCAAACACAACAGCACAATGACCCTTCGCTCGCTCAACATCGCTGTGCGCCGCGCGGATGCAATCCATGCGCTGCCCAGCCCGATCCCAAGAATGAACGAGATCAACACCACCGCGAAGGATTGCAGCGAAGAACCGAAAATCAGCGCCAGCGACCGCGACGAAAGCACCTCCAGTCCCATGGAAATCCCCCCCGTCAACGCCACAATCAGCCCCGCCCAGCCTGGATTTGAGATTTCAGATTTGAGATTTGAAATCTTATTCCCGCCCAGCACTTCGGTAGGGACGCCCTGCCGGGCGTCTTCCCCCGTCGCCTCCCGACTCAACAAGATCGCCAGGGTCCCCACAATCACATTCACCGCCGCCGTGATCCTCAGCGTCGCCACCATCCCGAACGTCTGCACCAGCCAAAAACCCGCCAACGCCGCTCCGAGGACCGCGCCCAGGCTGTTGACCGAATAAAACCGCGCTGAACGCCTACCCGGATCCGAGTAGGATTTCTGCAACCACGCGGCGAGCAACGGCAGCGTGCCGCCCATCAGCATCGTCGGCCCCAGCAACAACCCCACGCTCAACACGCCCTTGAGCGCCAGAAGCAATCCCGATCGTTCAACGATGTGCGTCCCTATCCCGACAAAGATTTGATCCGCCACGCGGTCGAGTGCCAAAAAGAGGAGCGCATAAATGCCGATGGCAATTTCCAGGCAGCCATAAGCCCGCACCGGCTGTCGCAACCGGTCCGACCAGCGGCCCACGATCAAATTGCCCAGGGCCAGCCCCCCCATGAACGCAGCCAGCACCACGGTTTGCGCATAGATGGTGCTGCCGAACATCTGGGAAAGGAGCTTGGACCAGACCACTTCATAAACCAGCGCCGTGGCTCCCGAGAAGAAAAACAAGGTCAGAACCATCCAACCGCGATCGCGTGATTGCTGCACGCTCGCATCGTAAACGCCGCCCAACGCTGCTGACAAGTGTGAAGCTCAACCACGAAGAATCCAAGGAATCTCAACCACGGATTACACGGATTACACGGATATTTTTGCAGGTTTCTTCCTCATCCGTGCCATCCGTGTAATCCGTGGTTAAATTCCTCCGTTCCGAGTTGAGAGAAAAATCCGTGTGAATTCGCATAATTCGCGGACACGCCTCTCTGCCTTTTCCAAACCACGAAGAATCCAAGGAATCTCAACCACGGATTACACGGATTTCACGGATATTTTTACAGGTTTCTTCCTCATCCGTGCCATCCGTGTAATCCGTGGTTAAATTCCCTCCGGACTTCCCCAGCCGGATACGTTCAACCACCGCACGCGAAAACTCTGATCGACGGCCACGCACCGTCAATCCTCACTTGGTCCTGCTTGCACCCGATGATTCGGTTGAATGGCCTTTGTCAAAAACATTGCCTTGCCGAAATCGCCACCGACAAAACAGGGAAGCACAAGCCGTGCATAGCAGCGCAAATATTGAAGGTTCAGGGATCATGACGCTGTCTATCCAGGGAACGAAAGCCGAGACCCGTCCGAACCCGGTGAGGTTGCCGTATGCGGCATTCGGAGTCCCGTTCGTGGCAGCAATGAAGGAAATGGTGCCAGCCAAATAAGTTTGAGAATCAACGGTAATAAATACCCCGCCCCCACTATCGCCCGGGGCCGCGCAACCCTCAAGAGTCAGCGGAGTTGTGTCTCCGAAAACATTGTCTGCTGTCGTGTGAGGGCTATCAAAATCACAGCCCAACACCAGCGATGGGTCGCCGAAATCGCCGTCGATCATGTTTTGAAACGCCCGCTCCTGGCCATCGAGGGTCTTGTAGCCCGTCAACCCTGTCCCCGTAAAGCCAAACCCGACAAACGTGCCGACCTGCCCGAGTTCAGATGACCCGGTGTAGAGCGTTGCCGGAGGTATGGCTTCCACGGATGAACTGAGATGGACCAGACCGAAGTCGGATCCAGCCATCGGATTGCTGGTCTGGTAGTTAGGATTGCGGATGAGTTGCGTCGATGTGTAGGAGGTTCCATCAATTGTGAAAGTTCCGGAACTGGCGGCGATCAGGTTGTGCGCGGCCGTCAGCACCCAGTCTGGCGCGATGAGTACGGCGCTCCCAGTGTAGCCCCAACTGTTTACAAACGTTCCTACAGACGCGTACTCCGGGCTGGCCGCAAGGTTCAGATAACTGATGTCCGGTTGGTCGTCCCGAATCGTGGCACCCCATGTTGAGTTTGGTTGGGAAACAGTCGAGGCGACAATTCCAAGAGAAACAATGACTCCTAGTTTCCCGATTTTCATCGCTGATATTGCTCCAGAAAAAACCGCGCTCGTCAAGCTATAGTGCATTTAAGAGGAGTATTGGTGATTAATTGTCACGGTTCTTCCGCCCGGCCAGTGGCCGTGCAGCACGGGCGAGTCGCAGTTCCACCCAGAGAGTTCTTATCTGCATCCATCTGCGTCCATCCGCGGTTAAATTCCCTCCCTTCTGTAAAAAAGTCCCTGTTCTGCGTCATTCTGCGTGTTCTGCGGGCATCGGCAGTTCAAAGATCAAGGTTGGATGTTGGATGTTTTGGTTCCGGCTTCGCCTCATCCGTGTCATCCGTGTAATCCGTGGTTAAATTTCCTCCGTTCTGTGTTAAGAAATAAATATTCATGTTCATCTGCGGTTTTGTTCGCATCACTGCCGATCCAACCTTATTTCGTTGTGAACCCCCGCCTTCTCTGGCATTACAACGCCCGGCATGGACACGGCACGCATTCGCCTCGGCTCGCTCATGGCCCTGCTCCTCGCCTCCAGCCTGGGCTGCAACAAATCCGCCCTCCCGCCCGCAGTCGCGCCGTCCCCTGTGACGTCGCCCGACACCATCACCCGCCTTCATTGGCTGGGACTGCACCACATGGCGTACGAAGCCGGTGCTTTCACAACGATGCGCCTGTGGGACATGCCCGAAACCGCAGCCGTCGAAAAGCAGACCCTGGACAAACTCTCATCGGCGCCCTGGCGATGGCTTCTCGGCGAGAACCAGGTCACAAACCTCCACAGCCTGCTGTTGCGGCCGTTGCTCGATGACGTGGTCCAGGACGAATGCTATCTCGAACTCCGGCACCCACCCAATCAACCGGAAGAACTCGTGTTCGCCATCCGACTCGACGACCCTCGCGTCGGATTGTGGGAGACCAACCTCGCCAACGTCTTCCAATCCCTGACCGGGACTTGGCCCATCGCTGCCGGCCACCACAGTTGGACGTTGCGACGCGACCAAAACCCGAATCTCATCGAGATGTCTCGCGAGGGCCAATGGACGCTTCTGGGCGTCGCACCAAAAGAAAACTCGCTCCTCCGGGAAATCATCGGACGCATCCGGCACGACCCCGCTCCCTTTGGCGTCATGCCGGCAAACGGCTGGCTCGAAGCGGAAATTGACCTCAAACGTCTTGCCGGCGACCCGCCGCGGAATCCGGATCATGCGGGAAATCTTCCCAAAGTGTCGCTTTCAGTTTCAGGCGACGGCGCGCACGTGCTCGAACACGGTCAACTGACCTTTCCCGAGCCGCTCCGGATTCAATTCGAACCCTGGACCGTTCCCGGCAACCTGAACGGCGAATCGCTCAACGGCTTCACTGCCGTGCGCGGCTTCAAACCATGGCTGGCATCGCTCAAACCCTGGACCGACCTTCATATCGGCCCGCCGCCCAACCAACTCTGCCTTTGGAGCCCGCAGAATTCCCCGATGCAAACCTACTTCTGCGCTCCCGACAATGGTAGGGCCGACGGTAGGGCCGACCTGCCGGTCGGCCTCGGCCCCAGCAGCCTGGTGGCTCGCCTGACCGGCCTCCTGATCGGCGAGGCCAATCCGTGGCTGGCCTCCCATGGCATGGGGACTTTCAGGCAATTGACTGGATCCGATGGCGTGGTCTGGCTGGGACTGCCCTTAATTTCCCCCTACATCAAATCCGTCCCGGCCGGGCCAAACCAATTAATCATCGGCGCAATGCTCTCGAACCCCGGAACCCAAACCAATCCGCCCTCCGCGCTTTACTACCATCCCGATTCCGCCGAACTGCTCCGCGATCTGGAGGCCGAAACGAATCTGGTTTACTTCGATTGGGAGCTCACCGGTCCTCGAGTCGAGTCGTCTCTGGATATCGGCCAGGCACTTCGTCTCGGGCTTGGCTACCGTCAATTGCCGCTCGATTCCTCCAGTCTGGGCTGGTTATATGCGATCCGCTACAGGCTTGGCAATTCCACCACCCGGATCGCCCGCACCAGTCCGAATCAACTCATCTTCGACCGCAAATCCTCGATCGGCCTGACCGGCCCCGAGCTGAACCTCCTCGCCGACTGGCTCGAATCCCCCAATTTCCCAAGAGGCCTGTATTCACTCCCGCCGCCGCCCCGATAATGCAAAGAATCTCAACCGCAGACCTGCCGCGACGGGCGCGAGCACGGCAGGTGAACGCAGATAAGAAAGAAACCGAATCCAAAAAATCTCAACCACGGATTTCACGGATTTCACGGATATTGTTTCTCTCTTCCCCATCCGTCCCGCCGTGGCGGGATACGTGTCATCCGTGGTCAAAACTCCCCTGTTCCCTGACTCCTGTTGATTCCCTCGTGCCGTGCCCATCTGCGTCCACCTGCCGTGCTCGCGCCCGTCGCGGCAGGTCTGCGTCCTTCTGCCTTTTCTGCGAGCCCAAATGAGTTTGCAGGTTTCGAGTTTTTGTCCAATTCAAAGTTTGACTTTGAAGTGGACAAGTGATTATATGGCTTAATGTTATGATCAGCCGTGACATGGAATCCCGCCTCAAACTGCTGGCTGGGCAGTTTCCGGTCGTCATTTTGACCGGTCCTCGGCAGAGCGGAAAATCGACTTTATGCAAGGCGGTGTTCACCGGCCTCTCGTAGGCGAGACAATCACCCTGGTCGAGGCCAAGGCCGGGCAGACGATTTCATCTGACATGGCTGCCAGCCTTGAGCAAATTGCTAAACTCTTCGCCGGTACGAAAAAGACCGTGGCGCCAGTGGTTATTTACGGCGGCCCAGAAACGCAAACCCGCAATGGCATCACCTATCTTGCCTGGCACGAGATTCAAAACCATCTGTGGACTAGAGAGGTTGAAGGTTGAAGGCGAAGTTTAACCGCGGATAAACTCAGATGGACGCAGATTCCGGGATGATTAAACCGCGGACCACACGGAATACACCGACAGATAAAACTGATTCGATTCAGTCTCTCCTGTTCCGCGTGTTCCGCGTATTTCGCGGTTCAATTCCCCGAGAATATCCGTGTCATCCGTGTCATCCGTGGTTAAGTTTTCCGCGTGCTTGCGATTCCTAAAACCATGCGCGCCGCCGTCTATCGCGGACCCAACGACCTCCGCATCGAGACCGTCCCCGTCCCGCGCATAGGCCCGCACGATCTCCTCGTCAAAGTGGCCGTCTGCGGCGTCTGCCCCACCGACATCAAAAAAATCCAATACGGCACCGTGCCGCC
>PLQC01000165.1:0-8070 GCA_003159675.1 Limisphaerales bacterium | reverse complement strand
TGCCCTTCGTCCTGCCCGGCGTCGTGAAAATTCCCCGAAAAAATTCGTTCGAAGAAGGCGTCATGCTCGAACCCGTAAACACCGTGCTGAAAGCCATCAAACGCCTGTCGTTATTGCCCGGCGACAACGTCCTCGTGGCAGGGCAGGGGCCCATCGGCTTGATGTTCACCCGCCTGCTTCACCTGCAAGGCATGAACGTCCTGGCAACCGACCTGATGGANNTTCAACTTTCAACTTTCAACTTTAAGTTGGACTCTGCCATCCTCGCCGTGGCTTCGGATGCCGCGTTGCGTGACGCCATCGCGTCGGTGCGCGGCGCCGGCCAGATCATGCTCTTCGCCCACACCCGCCGCGGTGCGACCACCGAGCTGGACCTGGCCTCAGTCTGTGTGGACGAAAAAGATTTATTGGGCAGTTACTCCTCGGATTTCACCCTCCAGACCGAAGTGGCCCGGCTGGTTTTTTCCCGCAAACTCGATGTCCGCGCTCTGATCACCCACCGTTTTCCGCTCGCGGAAGCCGCGGCCGCAGTGGAGCTGGCATCAAAACCGGCGCCGGACTCCCTCAAAATCCTCGTCCATCCCGCCTCCCCGTAGCCGCGATCTTCAGATCGCGATCCGTAGCCGCGGTTGTGAAACCGCGGACAAACCATAGCCAACGCTGCGCGGTTTTCACAATTATATCCCTGGAAACCCTTGACAATTGGCAGGTTTAAAGTAATGGATTATTACCATGAAAGCAACGACAATGACCTTAACCGAGAAACGCCAGACGGTTTTCCCGCTGGACTGGTGCCGCCGGGAAGGGTTGGAGCGCGGCGGGCCATTGAACGTGTTTGACCTGGGCAAGGATGGCTTGTTGATCCGCCCGGTGAAAGCACCCGGAAAACGGGCCATCGCAAAGCTCCTGAAACAAACACCAGCAGGCAGGCATTCGGCCAGCCAGGCGGCAACGATTGTGAGTCAGGCATTGCGCCGAGTGCGTGATGAAGACCGCCGTCATTGACACGGGCGTTTTTGTCTCGGGTGTCTTCTGGCGTCACGAGCCTCACCTATGCCTCAAAGCCTGGCTGCATGGCATCCTGCTGCCTGTGATGAGCGAGGAAATCTTTGCCGAATATGAGGCGGTGCTCGAGAGAGTGAAGCAGGAGCAGCAAGCGCACATTGAATTGGGGCAGAAGTATTTTTACCGCAGACCTGCCGCGACGAGCGCGAGCACGGCGGGTGAACGCAGATAAGGAAGAAACTGAGTCCAAAGAATCTCAACCACGGATTACACGGATATGTTTCCCGGTCCGCCGAACCCGCCCCGGAAATGGCCTCCGGTCGTCCGGCCAACTTGTCCTTGAAGTGAGGGTGAGGGTATGGGAACTTCCCTGATGACTGTAACCGTAGATGCTCAAAAGCGGGTTCGTCTGAGGCTGGCTCAGCCTGGCGAACGCTTTGACGTGAAGCCGGACGGCGAGGGAAGGCTCCTTCTGACCAAGTTCGAGCCCGTGCAGGCGCGTCCGGCAAAGGTCAGCATCCAAAAAAGCGGCCGTTTTACGGTCGGAGTCCTGGATCGTCCCATCGATCTGCAGGCCCTGAAGGAAGCAATTTCCGAGTTTCCATGAAACACCTTTACCTGGCCGATCTGGCGGCAAGGCACGGCCTGAAACTGGCCACGCTGGATGAAGGGATCAAGCATTCCGCCATTGAGCGGATCTGTTAGCCCTGGTCTGGGGAGCGCGCGCGTCTCGCGTGCTGGTTGCGGCGTCTCGCCGCAACCCAGTGGGTGGGCGCAAAAGAAGGCAAAGAGCGCAGAGAGATCCGCTAATGACGCGAATTTCCGCGAATAAAGACCAAAACCAGTCCGTTGGCGATCGTTCTCGTCATGAGCGGATAACCTTGATTGGAGCCGGCTGGACATACCAGTTTGGTTGTATTATGGTTGCGGCGCATGGCAAGCATCATGTTGAAAGACATTCCTCCGGAGCTACATGGCCAGTTGAAGCAGGAAGCAGAGGCCAATTACCGAAGTCTCACGCAGGAAGCGCTGGCGCGAATTGAGCGGAGTTTCCAGATGGACGAGGTTTTCACCACAAAACCTGTCCAAGCATGGATTGATAGCGCGTTGGCCAGCGGACCAGAGGCACCGGTGTTCAGGCAGAAGTTCAACGCCGCCTTTCGGAGGGCAGCCAAACGATTCCAGAACAGAACGAAGGCGCAGTGTTTGGAGATTTTACCCGCTGGCTGATTTTCTACGGAGTGCGCGCGCCGGATCTGATTCTCTACCGCGTCCGGTCCGGGCTGATGAACCTGCTCGTTCTTCAAACGGAGACCTAAAAGCCCCGTCCGCCTGATCTCCCGGCCGAATTTGCCGCAAAAGAACGCAAAAGAACGCAGAGAGACGTTTTACACGGATTCCACGAATTCGCGCTAAAGGCCTATCCCTTTGGCTACCACAACCCCAATTAGTGGGGCTTTTCACGTGGAGGACGGCTGGAAAACACGCAAGGAATAGTGGTGTAGTAGCCAAGGGGATAGCCCTATCGCGCTAATCCGCGTAAACGCCGGTCTTCAGGAAACCCGAAAGGCAGGACAATCATCGTCAAGGGAATGAATGCAGCCCGGAAATCTTCATTCCTTTGCCAATCATTCCCCCTGACAAACCAGATCGGCTCGGATACAAGGTGGCGGGGCCCGTGAAGACGAAACCGAATCCACGTTACGATGTGTTCGTCACAGAACTTGGAAAGTTCAAGCGGCGTTTTTCTGAATGGGATGGCGTTGCGTTTCGTGCCGCACCACTGGAGTTCGCTCGACTGAGGAAGTTGCTCGATGGGAAAGGCGGCTTGCGGTGGGGTGGACGCTGGTTAGTGGCAGCGCGCTCCCGGGCTGTAAATCTTTCCACAACGCACGAAGCTGCGATCAAGGAGAGCAATGCAAATTTCACTTACCACAACTTTGCTTTGAGCGACTTGAAGCCGAAGGTGATCGTCGCCGTACGTCTAAAACTGAAGAGAGTTGTTGATTTGACAGCCGCTCGCGGCGTTCGTGCACAACCTTGGCTGCTTCTTGATGAATTACTGGCCGAGGATTGGCGCAAGATAAATGACACAGGCCATGAATCACAGAGCCAGGCCTTTGGCCGCGCGGCGCGTGACCTCGGGGCGGAAGCGTTGCTGGTCCCGTCCGCGCGGGTTCGGGGTGGAGTAAATCTGATCTATTTCCCAGAATCCGTGGCAAGCCCGACCCGCATCGAAATTCTGGGCGCAGAGGACTTGGCGCGTTGGATCAAAAAGAAATAGTGCAAAAATGCATGAATTTGTGCTTGCTATTTGCCGATAACCCCTTAGAGTCTTGATATGAAAAAGACAGTGCGGCAGGTGTCGGGCGGAGTCGCAGCGAAGAATGGCAACAGCCACGTTGCGCTCCGCTCCAAAACCAGGGCCTTTCTCGGCACAGCGGCAACGACAGGCGCTTTTCGCGGATTTGCCGTCAAAGACTTTTGCACGGCTTACGCGGTCACTCAGGAAACGTTCACTCGACTGACGGGTTTTTCGCCCCGCGCGGTCGCCCATTGGGTGCAAGGCCGCCGGCCCAGCTCCTCGACCCAACGGCGATTGACGGAAATGAAACGTCTCTTCGAGTCGCTGGAAAAACTGGTCGCCAGAGACGCCATCGGGCCGTGGATGAAGGAATCGAATCCAGCCTTTGACGGTTCAACGCCTTTGCAGGTCATCGAGCGCGGAGAAACGGATCGCATCTGGCGAATGATTTACGAACTTCAGTCCGGCGAGCCGGGTTGAAATACGGGTCGTTGGGAGTGTCGCCTCTGTCCTGCCAAGGGATGGCCGCAAAAGAACGCAAAAGAACGCAGAGAAGAGTTGTCCGCTAATGACGCGAATTTCCGCGAATCGGGATTAAAACAAATCAGGGGAATAATCGTCAGGGGAATGAGTTCAGACTGGCGTCTTCATTCCTCTGCCGATCATTCCCTTGACTGAATTAAACCGGGTTCTGACTCCATTCGCGCCCCTTCGCGTCATTAGCGGATGAACTCTTTTTCCCCGCAGACCACGCAGAAGCCGGCCTGACTGGGACCCCACAGCCAACCCAAAGCCCGCAAAAGGCAGTTTTACACGGATTCCACGAATTCGCGCTAATCAGCGAAATCCGTGTAAAGGCAGTGCCTTGCCCGTCATTAGCTGATAAACCCTCCCTTCCGTACCCACATTGTTGGAATGTTGAATGTTGAATGTTGAATGTTCCGGCTTTGCCCCATCCGTGCCATCCGTGTAATCCGTGGTTAATCGTTAAGTTTCCCCCTTCCATCACTTGTCCGGGAATGGCTTGCTTTGATGCTAAAAGTGTGTATTCTGTCCTCATGGAAGCAACGCTTACAGAGCTTCGCCGCGACACGTCCAGGGTTGTCCAGCCTGCGATTCACGGCGGCGAAAAGGTAACTTTGACCGAGCACGGCCAGGAAGTCGCTCAGATTGTGCCTTGCCGCAAGGTGGACTATCAGCAGGCCTGCAAGGATCTCATTGCCGTTGGCCCGGTGGATTTCCTGCCCCGTAAGTGACCTACCTCCTGGACAACAACGTCCTCTCGGAACTCTGGAAGCCGAAACCGGACTCCGCTGTGGTGAGTTGGTTTTTCTCGAGCGAATGGCTTTTGCCTGTCCCGGTCATCGCTGAGATTCAGGAGGGAGCCGAGGCGACAGCCAGCGCGGCGCGCCGGCTTGAAATCAACGCGAAACTGGATGCTTTCTTGAAACGACACGGCGGGACTGTTCTCGATTGGGATCTGGAGACAGCTCGCACATGGGGACGGCTGAGGCATTCCCGAGAAGCCAAACGCCAACCGCAACCGCTTTGGGACAGTTTATTGGACGCGATGGCTGTCCGGTATGGTGCAGTGATTGCAACGCGGAACAAAACCGACTTCCGCCACGCCCGGACGTACAGTCCTTGGGACTATTCCGCCGAATCAAAAGACCCGTCTGCCTGATCCCCCGCCCGAATTTGCCGCAAAAGAACATAAAGAACGCAGAGAAGAGCTTTACACGGATTCCACGAATTCGCGCTAACCGAGATTTTCGTAGCCGCGGTTGTGAAACCGCGGACTCCCGAGGGATTCAACCGCGGAATACACGGAATACACAAAAAAACTGATTCAATTCAGCCTCCAATTCCGCGTATTCAGCGTATTCCGCGGTTCAATATCCCGGAGTGACTACACCGCGGACTCCCGGAGTGACTAAACCGCCGACTACACGGACTACACCGAAAAAACTGATTCCGGAAAAGGCAGTTTTACACGAATTCCACGAATTCGCGCTAATCCGTGTAATCCGTGTAAGGACCCTGCTGTATCCGTGGTTCGAATTCTTCCCTTCGCGCCCATTCGCGTCATTAGCGGACAAACTCTCCACAGGGAAGCCCACCCCCGTGCCGTGCCCATCTGCGTTCACCCGCCGTGCTCGCGCCCGTCGCGGCAGGTCTGCGGTTAAACTCCGTTCCCCTGACCAATTCGATTCCTCCCCATCCGTGCCATCCGTGTGATCCGTGGTCAAAATCCCTCCCTTCTGTGTTGAGAGAGGAATCGGCGTAACCCGCGTAAACCCTGTGCTTTACGCCCCAAATTGGATGTTCGATGTTGAATGTTGAATGTTGAATGTTGGATGTTCGCCTTCATTTCCCCCTTTCGCCCTCAGCCTTCATTCTCCGCTTTCCACTTTCTGCTTTCTGCTTTCCACTTTCTGCTTTGCCCCCCTCCGTCCGTATTTTTGCGGGATTCGCTGCCAAAGGACCCAACGAAACCCGCTAATAGCCAATAAACACGGTGGTTTTTCCCTCCCAAGAGCCGGTCCGAAAAATGTTCAAAAATCTTTAAAAAAAGTATTGACGAAAACCTCGTTCTTTGAGAAAGTGACCATACACACGGCAACATAAAGACACGAACATGAGAACAAAAATTACATTCCTCGCAGCTGCGGCGCTCGCAGCAGGTCTCGCCTCCTCTCAGGCGCAGTCAAACGTTTACTCCGTAAACATCGTTGGTTATATCAATTATCCGATCGCGGCTGGTGCTCAGACTCTGTTGGAAAACCCGCTGGACAACGGAACAAACGACATCATAAGCATTGACAACGGAGCAATACCGAACAAATCCCTCGCCAGCATCTGGAATGGTACGGGTTTTGTTGCGACGACCAAGACCAGCGGCACTTGGGGTCAAGACTTGTCTATCAAGCCGGGTGTAGGATTCTTCGTCACCCCCAAAACCGCCGCTACAATCACCTTCATTGGGCAGGCGCCGATAACCAATAATTATGCTCTTGCGGCTGGTGCGCAAGTCATGATCGGTGCTCTCCTTCCGATCGCTGGCAACTTGAACGATGCGGCTGGTCCAAACGCACTCAATGTAGGTGCCCAGATTCCGAACAAGTCGATCCTCAGCATTTGGAATGGCACTGCGTATAGTGCAACCACTAAGACATCTGGCTCATGGGGGAGCAACCTGAGCATCGGTGTTGCGCAAGGGTTCTTCGTGACGCCGAAGACGGCTGTGACGTGGAATCAATGGCTACAATAACAATCTGAACAATATCTAAACCCAAACCTCTAACAACAACAACAGACACTCAAAATGAAAAGAGCACTCATCGCATCAATCCTGGGATTGGCAACTTCGGTCGCCTCATCCTACGGTCAAGCAAATTATGCCTTTGACACCTATTCTTCTTCACTTGCATCTCCGCAAGGTCAGGTCTTCTGGTCGTCGACGTCCTCCCTCGCTCCCGCTGGTCGGGCGGGCTCGCTTGCGACAGTTGCTGACGGCTTTCAGGCCGACCTGCTCTGGGCAGTCGGTGCTACTACCGGTGACTTGAACCTCTCAATCCCGATCAGCCTTCAAGGTGCGGCGGGGCCGGGGGGGACACCAACCTCTGGCTGGATCGTTGATCCAAGCGGTGTGTCGTTTGATCCTGCTTACGTGGGTGGCCCGATCAACTTCACTGTTCAGCTATGGCAGGGTGCAAGCTATGCAGCCGCTTCTCAAGCGGGTAGTGGATTGGGCTCTGGCTCCACCACATGGACCGAACCCGGGATGCTTCCTGGAGGTTCTCCCGTCTTATTCGCGGACGAGCCGCTGCTCGGCTTCAACGTTGCGCTCAGCCCTGTAGTTCCTGAACCCACGACACTGGCGTTGGCTGGTCTCGGTGCGGCTGGAATGTTGCTGTTCCGCAAGCGCCAATAAGCTGACTTAGCTTTTCTTTCACGCCCCGCTCTTAGCTCTAAGAGCGGGGTTTTTGTTGTACAATTCAATCACTCCGTAGCCGCGATTGTGAAATCTCGGATCCGCGCGGCGAAAGAACGCGCCATCGAAGGTAGGGACGACCTGCCGGTCGTCCAGCCGCGCGCAGCGCGGCCCTACCGACTTGCGTTCGGTTCGGCAAACGCGATATGCTTCGGCGCATGGGCTTGTCGTTTCGAGGGCGAGGACGACGCACTCCTGCAAAGGGAGTACACATCTCTTTCTCTGGACCCAACTGGGTATTTCTCACCGTTTGCACCAAGGGCCGGGCTCGGTGGCTCGCACAACCATCCGTCCATCGGGCTTTGCACGCGATATGGCTGCATGAGGCAACCGCATGGCTTGTCAGCGACTATCTCCTGATGCCGGATCACCTCCATCTGTTTTGCGCTCCTCGAGATTTGCATTTCAGCATCGAACGCTGGATCGCATTTTGGAAAGATCGATTGAGCAAGACGTGCAAAGAGGCTGAATTACTGCAGCGTGGAGGATTTCACCATCGGCTGCGAGACGGAGAGAACTATTCGCAGAAGTGGCAATATGTGAGGGAAAATCCGGTGCGCGCCGGATTGGTATCGAAGCCCGAAAACTGGCCGTATCAAGGCCGCGTCCACGAAATTCGTTGGTAAGACGCAGGTAGGGACGACCTGCCGGTCGTCCGGCCCGCGCGCGCAGCGCGGCCCTACCATGGCCTGAGAAGGTAGGGCCGACCTGCCGGTCGTCCAGCCGCGCGCAGCGCGGCCCTACCCCGTTGACTCATGGAAAAAAG
>PLQC01000046.1 GCA_003159675.1 Limisphaerales bacterium | reverse complement strand
CTATGCCGAACACTATTGGCCGGTGGCCTGTGCTACCCTTCCAGCTTTTCACGCTGGCTCTAAACGGCGCGCTCCGGCCTGTTTGCGATCGGGGGCAGTGTCAAGATGCGCCCCGGGGGCGCGTCGCGGTCAGACTTCAATTCCGTATGCCTTGATTTTGTTGTAGAGTGTCTGGCGGCCGATGCCGAGGCGCTTGGCGGTTTCCAGTTTGTTGCCGCCGGTTTCCCTCAACATCTGGACGATGGCGTTGCGTTCGACGCCTTCCAGCAGGGTGAAATTGGTGTCGTGAACGCCTTCCGTATCCGTCGGCACGCTGGTGATGGACAGGTCGGTGGAGTCGATGTCCCCTCCCTCGCACAAGAGGACCGCGCGCTGGACCTCGTTCTGCAACTGGCGCACGTTGCCCGGCCACTCGAAACCCGTGATGCGGTCCACGGCTTCGGGCGTGAATCCGCGGATGGGGCGGTTGGCCTGGGCGACGAAGCGTTTGAGGAAGGCGTTTGCCAGGGGCATGATGTCTTCGCGCCGCTCCCGCAGCGGGGGCAGATGAACGGAGATGGCGCTGATGCGATAGAACAGGTCTTCGCGGAGCTTTCCATCCTTGATGGCTTCCTCCGTCCGGCGGTTGGTGGCGGCGACGATGCGGCAATTGGTCTTGTAGCTCACCTTGCCGCCCACGGGACGGACTTCCTGGTCCTGCAGGACGCGGAGCAGCTTGCTTTGCGTGTCCACCGGCATTTCGGAGATTTCGTCCAGAAACAGCGTGCCGCCTTCCGCCTGCCGGAACAGGCCTTCGCGGTCCGCGTGCGCGCCGGTGAAGGCGCCCTTGACCGAGCCGAACAATTCACTTTCGATGAGTTCACGCGGCAGCGCGGCGCAATTGATCTTGATGATTTTGCCCTTGCTCCGCGGGCTCAGGGCATGGAGCAGGTCCGCGATGACTTCCTTGCCCGTGCCGCTTTCGCCCGTGATGAGAATCGAAATATCACTGGGCGCGACGCGTTCGACCGTGCGCACGACGGTCTGCATGACGAGGCTTTGGAAAACGGGCGCGGTGCCTCCGCTCATGGTGGAGAGCGCGCGGCGCAGGGTGCTGTTCTCTTCGTTCTGCTGCTTGTGCTCCAGCGCGCGCTCGACCGTGACGAGCAGTCCCTGCGGGTCGAACGGCTTGTTCAGAAAGTGATACGCGCCGCGTTTGGTGGCCTCGACGGCGGCTTCAAACGTGGCGTTGCCGGTCAGAACGATGACCTCCGTTTCCGGCCACTGCTTTTTGATTTGCGGCAGCAGGTCCAGCCCGTCGGCATCGGGCAGTTTGATGTCCAACAGGACGACATCCGGCTGTTGTTCCTGGAAAGCCTGCTTCAGGGCGGCACCGCTGTCCGCTTCGGTGACGGCATAACTGTCGCGCAAAATGTTGGCCAGCAGCTCGCGGATGTCCGCGGCGTCATCCACCAATAATATGTTGCCCTTCATAGGTTCTTTTTACGATGCAAGGCACACGCCTGTGTAAATGCGCAAAAAATCGCTCCATGTTCGGCGTAGCGATCCGTCAGGCGCTCGGGATGAAACTGTATTGCCAGCAGGAAAGGAAGGAGGCGCGCCGCCTCGGACTTCAGTTCCATGCTCTCCACAATTCCATCGTCGGTTGTCCCGGTCACCTGCAACGGCTCGGCGACCCGGCCCACAGCCTGATGGTGCGTGCTGTTCACGCCCAGTATTCGCTCACCGATGATCTTGGACAGTAACGATTGCCGTGTCAATCGCACTTCGTGCACCTTTTCGCTTCGCCGGTCCATCCGGCTGTGGTTGATGGCCTTCGGCACCTGCGTGGGAATATCGACGATCAGTGTTCCCCCCAGGGCCACGTTCAGGAGCTGGTGCCCCCGGCAGATCGCGAGCAGCGGCTTGCGCTGCCGGAAAATCTCGTCGATCAATATCAGCTCCCGCAAATCGCGCTCTCCACCGTCCGGGGTCGTTCCCACCGTCCGGCGTAATTTCGTGGGAAGTCCGTTTCCGTAAAGGCCGGGTTCAATATCGTCTCCTCCGGTGAGAAGAATTCCGTCGGCGCGGCGCACGCATTCGGCCATCAATTCCCGGGAGGTGCCCACGGGCAGGGCGAGGGGGATTCCCCCGGCGTGCGCCACGGCGCGCGGATAGGCCTCCGAGAGGCTGATGGATCTGTCATGGAACTCGACACCTTCCTTTTCAATGCTCGGCGAAATCAGGATCAACGGCGGTTCAGTCATCTCTCCGCGCAAGGTAGCGAACGGCGCGGAGGAAGTCAGCCGGTTTTTTGGCCGGGACGGCCAGCGATGTGTTACAGTTCCGTGTCGGTCCGGTGACACAGGTTAAGAACGTGTATCGAAACGGATTTGGCCTTGCCAAGGCGCCCGCGGGCGGACGAAGGTTGCGGTGACGCAACGGATTTGCCCCAAGCACGTGAAGTATCGCGCCATCTGGATATCGGACGTTCACTTGGGCACGAAGCATTCCCAGGTGGGGAAACTTCTCGAGTTCCTTCGAGAAACCGAATGCGAGCACCTGTACATCGTCGGGGATTTCATTGATGGCTGGCAATTGCGCCGCAAATGGTATTGGGCCGACGATTACAATGTGCTCATTCAAAAGTTGCTGCGAAAGAACCGCAAGAAAACCCGGGTGACCTTCATCACCGGCAATCATGACGAATTCCTGGAAAAGTTCCTCGGCATCAATTTCGGCACTGTCCGGCTCGTCGAGCGGACGGTCCACACGGCGGCGAATGGGAAGCGTTACCTCGTTCTCCACGGGCACCAGTTCGACGGCCTGATGCATTTCAACCGGTTGCTGGATCGCTTTGGCTCGGCGCTCTACGATCGCATCCTGGATCTGAACGTGTGGATCAACCGGATCCGGCGGAACCTTGGGTTTGGCTACTGGTCGTTCGCTTCCTACGTCAAGCTGAAGGCCAAGTCGGCCATGAAGTATGTCACCGATTACGAGGAATCCATGATCCAGTTCAGCCGGAAAAGCGGCATGGACGGGGTGATCTGTGGACATATTCACCGCCCGGAGATCCGTCCCGTCGGAGACGTGCTCTACATGAACTGCGGGGATTGGGTGGAAAACTGCACGGCCCTGGTGGAGGATTACGATGGAAACATCCGCCTCATCCGATTTCATGAAAGTGATGTTCACAGTCCAGGGCGAGGGGAGGGGACACATGACGCAGGCGATCGCGATGAGCCAGATGTTCCAGCGGCGGGGGCATCGCGTGGCGGCCGTGCTGGTGGGTTCGAATCAGACCCGCAGCCTGCCGGCATTCTTTGAGCAGGGATTTTCCGTCCCTGTTCGCCGGATCGCCAGTCCCGGATTCTCGCTCAACAAAGGCCGGGCCGTCTCGATGGCAGCGTCGGCTGCCTGTCTCGTCCGCCAACTGCCCGGCTTCCGCCGCAGCCTTGGCGCCATCGGCGAAACCATCAAAGCGGTTCAGCCCGACCTGATCGTCAATTTTCTCGAACCCCTCATGGGCGTGTACAACCTGTTGCGGCCCCATGCGACCCCGGTTCTCGTCGTGGGTCATCAGTTCATGATCGAGCATCCGCAGTTTGTGAAGGTCAGGGAGTTCGCCGCGCAGCAATTCGGGATGCGACAGTTCGTCCGCCTCACGGGCGCGCGGTCGGCGCGGCTCGCGCTGTCCTTTTACCCGGCTCCGGATATTCCCGAGCGCAACCTGTTTGTGTCCCCGCCGATTCTGCGCCGGCAGGTGTTCGAGCTGAGGTCCGACTCCGTGGGGGGGTATCTGCTTGTGTATCTGCTCAACCACGGTTACGCGCCGGAAATCATCCGCTGGCACGGGGAACATCCCGAGGTTCCGATCCATTGCTTTTATGACAAACCCGGCGCGCCGGAGGAGGAACGGCACGATGCCACCCTCGTGTTTCACCGGATTCATGGCGACAAGTTTCTCCGCATGATGGCCTCGAGCCGCGGCGTGGCCTGCACCGCGGGGTTCGAGTCGGTGTGCGAAGCTGTTTATTTGGGCAAGCCTCTGCTCATGGTGCCCGTGGAGAACCATCTGGAACAATACCTGAACGGTTGCGATGCCGAGCAGGCGGGCATAGCCGTTCGTGACACCGCATTCCATTTGTCGCGCCTTCTGGATCCGGTGAACGCCGCGGCCGTGTCACGATTCCGGTTGTGGGTGGACGAGGCGGAGGCCCGGGCGATGCGCGCGGTCGAGCAGACTGCCTTCCAAGGTCGATCGCGTGGATCCGCCCCTGCGGACGAAGCCGCACGCCCGGACGGGATTGGGAAGCCGGAGGGAGCCGGACATTCCACTCCGTGACAGGTATTTAACACAACCGCCGCGTGACGGTAACGCGGAAGAGGCACCCTTGACAGCCATGAAACCAAAAGTGCTGGTGGTGGACGATGAAGCGGATTTCGTCCAACTGACCGAATACAACCTCTCGCGACAGGGATTCGAGGTTTACACGGCCTTCAACGGCGTGGAGGCGTTGCACCAGGCCCGGCGTCTGCTGCCGGATGTCATCCTGCTCGATCTGATGTTGCCGGACATCGACGGTGCATCGGTGTGCGAAATCCTCCGCTCGCAACCCTCGACGGCCGACGTTCCGGTGATCGTGGTAAGCGCCCTGGACGGGATGGTGATTCGCGGTCGGAGCACGGAAGTCGGCGTGAAGAATTACTTCAAGAAGCCCGTGGACCTGAAGGTCTTGGGGGACTGCATGCGCGCCGTCTGCGAGCAGCAGCAGGAGTTGCTCAAGTCGCGGATGAGGGGCGAAACCGACGAGGACCGCTGAAAGGCATCCTCGAGCCGCTCAGACTTCCGCTTCCGGAAATCGTTCACGAATCCGGCGACAGAGCCGTTCTTCGTGGTCAGGCTGCAATCGCCGTCGCGTGACGAGGCGCCGCACGGCATCGAGCAGTTCGAGCCAATCCTCGAGCGGCGGTTCCGTCAGGGGCTGCCATTGATCGAACCGTTTCCCGCGGACGTAGAAGCGCCAGTCGCGGCTGACCCGTTGCGCATAAACCTGAATCTTCAGGCCTTCTTCAGTCACGCGCTTCCAACGGATCTCGGCTTTGGGCATTGGGTCGGATTGCAGGTTGGGGGTTGCAGGATTCAATCCGTCGCCGGCGTGGGTTCACACGAACCGCAAACACCCGGCTTTGGACCTCGAATTCATGCGGGCAAATCCACGCCGGCCACCGCCATGGCGGCGATGCCTTCTTCGCGGCCGATGAAGCCCATGCGTTCGTTGGTGGTGGTTTTGATTCCGACGCGATCGGGGCCGACACCCAGAGCCTCCGCGATGCGGCTTTTCATTTCCTGGATGTGCGGATTGATCCTGGGAGCTTCAGCGACCAGGGTTGAATCCACATTGACGATCCGGCCCTGCCGGGACGCGACCTGGCGGGCGGCTTCCTCCAAAAAGACGCGGCTGGGGGCGCCCCTCCAGCGCGGGTCAGTGTTGGGAAAAAAGTGGCCGATGTCCCCCTCGCCGAGCGCCCCGAGGATGGCGTCACAAACGGCGTGCATCAACACATCCGCATCGGAATGTCCGTCGAGTCCTTTGGAATGCGGAATGGTGACGCCGCCCAAAACGAGTTTGCGCCCCGCCACCAGAGCGTGGACGTCGTAACCAATGCCAACGCGAACCATGTCCGGAGACTAGGGGATCGTGGAAAATTGACCAAGCATTTTATGGCAACGCGCGATCCCTTCTGCTTGCAATCCGACTCCGGTGTGCTAAAAGCATGGCTATGAATCCGCGAATTCTGTTTGTGGATGACGACGGGCCGATCCTGGAGATGTTGTCGGCTTTTTTCGGCGGAAAAGGGTATGAGGTCACCACGGCGAACACGGGGCACGAGGCGATGGCGTTGGCGGACGAAGGACACCTCGATCTGACCGTCCTGGACATCAGGCTGGCGGGTGAAAACGGACTGGAACTGCTGGGGTATTTCAAAGCCAATTTTCCGAAGCTGCCTGTGGTGATGTTCACGGGGATGCCGGACGAGGACTTGCTGGACCAGGCGATGCTTCGGGGCGCCAGCGGTTTCATGCGGAAGACCGATTCGATGGAGGATCTGCTTGCCGCGGTGCAGGTCTATGTGCCCAGGCCCTGACGCGGGTCACTCGGTCGCTTCGATTTCGAGGAATCCGTGCAGTTGGCGGAGGCGCGTGGGATGCCGCATCTTGCGGAGCGCCTTGGCTTCGATCTGCCGGATCCGCTCGCGCGTGACTCTGAATTGCTTGCCGACTTCCTCGAGGGTGCGGGAATAGCCGTCGCCGAGCCCGAAGCGAAGCTCCAACACCTTCCGCTCGCGTTCCGAGAGGCTGGACAGCACATCGCTCAACTTGTCTTTCAACAGGCTGAAGCTGGTCATCTCCGACGGACTTTCCGTGGACTTGTCCTCGATAAAATCGCCAAAGTTAGTGTCTTCGCCGTCGCCCACCGGCGACTGGAGGGAAATGGGCTGTTGCGCCATTTTCAGCACCGCGCGCACCCGGTCGACCGGCAACTGCATTTCGTCCGCCAGTTCCTCCGGCGTCGGCTCGCGGCCGAAATCCTGGAGCAGCCGCTTTTGAGCCCGCATCAGCTTGTTGATCGTTTCGATCATGTGGACGGGGATGCGAATGGTGCGGGCCTGGTCCGCGATCGAGCGTGTGATGGCCTGGCGTATCCACCAGGTGGCGTAAGTCGAGAATTTATAGCCGCGTCGATACTCGAATTTTTCGACGGCTTTCATCAGGCCCATGTTGCCTTCCTGGATCAGATCGAGGAACGACAGGCCGCGGTTGGTATATTTCTTGGCGATGGAAATGACGAGGCGCAGGTTGGCCTCGACCATCTCTGTCTTGGCCTGGAGCGCTTTTGCGGCGAAGTGCTTCAATTGTGTGAAGACCTTGAGGTAGTCCTGGTGCGGCATCCGAACGAACTCTTCGAGCGCCTTGATCTTGCGCTCTTCCGATTGAACGATTCCGTGCGGCGCCGCCGATTTCCGCTGGTCCTTGAACCCCTCGATCGTGCGCAGGCCCAACAGCATCTTGTCGTGGATGTTCTCGGCCACCAGCGTCATCTCCTCGATGACCCGCTGCTTGTAGTAGAACTTGTCAAAGGCCTTCCACAACCTGCGGTCCAGTTTCTTGAACGTCGCGTACAGCCTGTCCCGTCTGGGCCCGGCGGCCTCGGCCTGCCATGCGGCATAGTGTTGATCGACTTGCTGATCGAGTTCGCCCAGTTGCTTGAGCTGTTTGCGAAGGGCCTGGAGATGATCGTCCCGGCTGTCGATTTTCTTGTCGAGAACGACACGATCGAAGCGTTCTTTGGGCGGCTCGGAGACGAGTTTTTCGGCCAGCGCAATGTGTTCCTTGGCCGCAAACCCCAGGCTGTAGATCAGTCGCTTCACTACCTTTTCGGCGTCCTCGATGCGCTTGGAGATCTCGACCTCCTGTTCGCGCGTCAGCAACGGAACCTGGCCCATTTGCCTGAGATACATGCGGACTGGGTCGTCCAGGATGTCCAGCCGGTTCTTGTCCTCCTCCTCTTCGAGATCCGCCTGTTTGATGCGGTCCACCTCGGCCTGATCCACGATCTCGACCTCCAGCCCGCGGAGTTTGATGTAGATTTCATCCAGGCCTTCGGGGGTCATCAAATTGGCCGGGAGCGCGTCGTTGATATCCCCATACGTCAGGTAGCCCTGCTCCTGGGCCAGCCGGATCAACTCCTTTATTTTCTCCGCGATCTCGACGTTGTTAGCGGCCGGCGCGTCCGTTGGGGCGGCGGAACCCGGAGTCGGGGGTTGGCCATTGGCCGCGAATGGGGAGGAGTGCGCCGGAGCGAAGCTGTTTTGATCTGTGGATACGGATTCAGGTTCCCGGATTGTTCTGTCGGTAGAGGAAGGGCTCTTGTCCTTTCGCGCGCCGGGTTTTGGCGCAGACGTTCGGGCCTTCGGCTTCGGCATACAAATCTCGAGTCTCTTCTGAACCTACCAGAATCGTAATTGTAATATGGAAACTCAGACGCGTGCAGTCAAGCCGGGAAATGTCCTGGAAAGGCACCGGGGCGCATCCCCACACGCGCGGCGCGGCGTCCGGGCAAGACTGGCGCGAGGAACCGTTTGCGCGAGCGCAAACTCTGCACGCAGGGATTCGCCTGCGCAAACGGTTCCCCGGCCGGATCGTCCCCATGTCAAGCATCACGGCGTTCATACCGCCGCCAGCAGCTCGACGCTGCGTTGGCGCACGCTTGCCTGGCGTTCAGCTTGAAGCAGCGCACCTCGGGTCTTCTCCTCGAACAATCCCGGGAACACCAGCAGCGGATAGGGTGTTACCCAAGCCAGTGCGGCCGCTTCGTTGGCGGCGCGGCGCATGTGGCCGGTGAACTTCGGGTCCGCCAGTTCGTCGAGAAACCGCAAGAGCAGGCGGTGTTTCAACCTGTCGAGGTCGGTCTCGTGCGTGGCGCAGAAGGGCGCCGGCGGGGCCGGCTTCACCTCAAACCGCGTCTCAGGCCCGAACCGTGCCGGCAGCCTTTTGATGTTGGTATTTTCTTTCACTGGTTGCCTTTCTTTTCTGTCCCGGCGTTGTGCCGGAACGATTGCTTCCAAACAAAAAACCCGCGACTGACTGGCAATCGCGGGTTTTTCTGGAAATGTGTATTATTGTTTAAAGAATTCCACCCGCGTTGCCTGGGATCATGGCGCAGCGATGCCAAATCCCGACAGGCCGGGACTGGCGCTGCTTCAGATTCTGTTGCGTTGTCAACGTGGTATTCATGGCTTAACGCACTGCATAAAACACCATTTTGCGTCGTTTGTCAAAAAAATATCTTGCTCAGATCGTATAAAACTCGTAAGCGAACGGGCTTCGGAAGCGAATTTTTTCGTCAGACGCGGCGGAGGCCGGTTTCGGCGCGGATCTTCGGCTGGATTCCGATTGGACGCGAGTCGTGAAAATGCGCATTGGAAGAGTGATTTTCCCGCATTGCAGCAAGGGCTTCAGACGGCGGGACACAGACTTGGTATCCGGAATGATTGATGCTACCTTTTTATAGTCATGGGTGACAGAGCTCCACTGAAGATGGTCACTTGCAGCCATTGCAACACCAAAGTCTTCATATCCGGCGACCTCCGGCCTCTGGCGACGGAGTCGTGCAAGAAGTGCGGCCATCCGATCATGATGCCGCTGATGCTGCGCCAGTTCGAACTTGAAGGCGTCATCGGATCAGGCGGCATGGGAACCGTGTATCGCGCGATGGACACCACGCTGGCTCGAATGGTGGCGGTGAAGCTGATGAAGAAAGAGTTGTTGAGCGACCAGAAGGCGCTCGACGATTTTTATCGCGAAGCGCGCGCCTGCGCCTCGCTCAACCACACGAACATCATTCACATCTACACGTTCGACGAGTGGGAGGGGCAGCGGTATCTCGTGATGGAACTGGCGGACTGCGGCAGTCTCGACACCAAGATCGAGAAGCAGACCCGCATTTCGGAGTTGGAAGTGCTGGACATCGGCATCAAGATCGCCTCCGCCCTCGACATGGCCCTCAAGCACAATCTCCTGCACCGCGACATCAAACCCGGCAATATCCTCTTCAACGCCGACAACGAGCCCAAACTGGTGGATTTTGGCCTGGCCCGGAGCGCCGAGGCCGATCAGGAAATGGAGAATGTCACTTGGGGCACACCCTATTATGTCGCTCCGGAAAAAATCAAGCGCGAGCGGGAGACGGCCCTGTCGGATATGTACAGCCTGGGCGGGACGCTCTACCACGCACTGACGGGGCACGTTCCCTTCGAAGCACCCACGGTCGAGGAACTCGTATCGGCGCACGTGCACACGCCGCTGACGCCGCCCAATCTGGTGTTGCCGGAATCGACGCAGGCGACGAGCGACGCCTTGATGAAGGCGATGGCGAAGGAGCCTCGGGACCGGTTCATGAGTTACGATGAATTCCAGATGGCGCTGGAGCGTTCGCGCACCATGCTGCTTCTCGCCCAGACCACGCAGAGCCCCGGTTCACCCAAGACGAAAACCAGTTGGTGGCGCCGCTGAGTTTGGCCCAAAATGAAAGCGGCAGGCCGGGGACCGGCCTGCCGCTTTCGCAAAACATCCCGTTTACTTTTCGCCGCCGGTTTCGTCCTTCTTCAACTCACTCTTGGGTTCCTTCGATCCAAGGTGAATCGTCAGTGCGTTCAGCTTTCCATCCTCCGTCTTCACGTACCGGCCGCTCACGTTCTCCCCAACGACCCCGTCCTCCAGCGTCGCCGGCTTGTCTTTCCTGGTGATTTTGGTCTCCGAGATGACCTGGATCACCAGGGTTCCCACTGACAGGGTCTTGGCGGTGTTGTCCACGGCCTTGAGTTTTCCATGGAACGGCACGCCCGATTTCTTGGATTTGGTTTCCTTCTTTTCGATGGCAGGTTTGTTGGTGTCCTGCGCGCCGAGGTGAAGAGGCATTCCTGCGATGGCGGCAACCAACAGACCCGGAAGCCATAGCTTAAGGATGGTTTTGTTCATAATCATTAGTTTGGTTTTAGTTGTTTGTGAAACGATAAGACAATCCACTGATACAATACTCGCGCGGGCAATCAAGAAGTTTTTTGACCGGGGTTTTTGCCCGCACCCGGCCGCCGAGCGGGTTCACCACGTTCCGTCCACCAGCAGTGCCGTCACTTTCCTGGACAGATCATCGGCCAGCAGGGGCAGGGCCTGACGTTCCGCGCTCGTCAGGTCGGAACCGGCGCGAACCAGGGTATAACCGGTGACCGGACGGTCCAGCAGAACCTTGCCGGTGACGGTGTCGCGGGCGATCACTCGCGCGGTCGCGTTTACGCGAAAGTCCCGGACGGTCAGGACGTCGTTGGGGACAAGACTCAGGATATTGCGGGTGTATCGGAGGATGGTTCCGGTCACGATGATGTCCGCCCCGCCGCCGGAGGAGAGGCGGTAGGTGCCGTCTTCCTGAAGGCTTCTCCGCAGTGCTGCATTGATGGCATCGCCCAGGCGCGGTTCGAGTGTTTGGTTGGAGAACGAGTCGATCTGGAGGGTTTTTGCGCCGGCCTCGATCCTGCCGGCCGGGCCGAGTTTGTAGCCGGCGCAACCGCTCAGCATCAACAGCATGAGACAGGCTGAAACCGGTCGGATCGCTCGCATGGCTATCGGCCGGCCGTCACGAGGTGCTTTTTGATCGCTTCGATCCGCTCGCGCGCCTGCGCTGCGTACGGCGAATTGGGATCGCGCAGCAACACTTCGTTGTAGTAAATCATCGCGCCGTTCCATTTCTTGTTTTTCTCGTAATACCTGGCAATTTCGAAGTTGCCGCGAGCCTGCTCCATCCGGAGCTGGGTGATGGTCTTTTGCGATTCCGGCACCCGCGAGTCGTCGGGATAGAGCGTCATGAAATCGGTGAAGGTGGCAATTGCCTGACCCGCGGTACTTTGGTCGTATTCGGCGGTTTGGGCCTGCTTTTCGTAAGCGATGCCTTCGCGATAGGTGGCGTCCGCCGCGATCTGGGGCCGGTCATTGTAACGGTCCGCGGCCCGTTGATAGGCCTTCACCGCTTCGGCATAATTCGATTGCTTCTCCCGCGCCTCGCCGATTTTCATCTGGGCTTGCGGGGCGATGTCGCTGTAGGGGCCGTTCTTGACGATTTTTTCAAAGAGAACGGAGGTGCGATCCATCGACGGGAAGAACGGGATGTACGTCCACAGCCTGAACCATTCGCCGCCGAGGAAGCGGTTCGCGATGTCAAATTGGCGTTTGAGGACCTCCTCGTAGTTGACCGCTTTCGGGTATTTTTCGAGCAGGGTTTGATATTCCTTGAAGGCCCGTTCATCGACGCCCCTGGTCTCGTAACAGCGTCCGACAATATACTGTGCCTGGGGCGCGTAATCGGAGAGTGGCCACACGCGGACGACGCGCCGGGCCGCTTTGAGGGCCAGTCTGTAGTCCTTCTTGTCAAACGCGTCCTGGGCGACGATCAATTGATCCTTGGCGCGCGTGCGCTGCCAATTACCCTCGCCGCCGGCGGGTTCATATGTCCAGCCCTCGCCCGGGGTGTAGATCAATGGCGCCGGAGAGCGATACGGCACCGCCAGAACGCAAACGGCGATCAAGAACAGGCGAATCGACCAGCGGTTCATGAGGGCACGGTAATAACGTGAGATGGCCAAGGCAAGGTCAGAAATGCCGGAGGAGGTGAGATCAGCCCTTGTAGATGACCATCACGCCGTACTCGGTCATGAGCTTTTGCGTGCCGATGTCGAGGAACGTATAGTTGATGCTGTTGATGCTGACGATGTTTTTTTCGCCCACTTTGCCGAGAAACTGGCTTACGATCTCGTCGAACCGATCATGCCCGACCTCGATGCAATCCGTGTGGCGGATCGTTTTAATGCGGATTTTCTTGTCTGAATCCCTGGAGACGATTTCTGCCACGACCGTTGGTTTGGCGATGAGGCTTGCGGCGGGCGCGGCATGCACCGGCACCTTGAGGTGCATCTCCACCTTGGCGGCGGCGGAACTGGAAATCGGGTTGACGGGGCTGGCGCCCGGAGCGAGCGGAATATTCCCGGTGTCTGTCGGCGTGGCCGTCCGCGTTCCTTCGGTGCCGGGCTGTGGGATGAGGATTTTCTCACCGCAGGAAGGACAGTCGATTTCGGTTCCGGCGCCGGAACTATCGACCTCGAGTTCCTGTTCGCACTCGGGGCAGTTGAAGATGATGTCCATAACGCGCGTCGTGTCGATCGCGCTGCCAGCTTACCGGCGCGGCCCCCGCGATGGCCAGCAGAATCTGTTGCGTCCGGCGGGTTCCGGGTATCCCTTCCTTGCGGCGGTTCGGCCAATGCAATTTCGGCGTGCGTTTGACCGGTGCCTCTCCTATCTTCGCCGCGCGTTATGGCAACCGTCGAACCCTTCGCCGCAATGCGCCCCCGGCCGGAACTGGCCGGACGCATTTGCGAGTTGCCTTACGATGTCATGTCGTCGGAGGAGGCCCGTCGGATCGCCGCGGGAAATCCGTTCAGTTTCCTCCACGTCAGCCGGCCGGAAATCGATCTGCCGCCTTCGGCCGACCCGCATGCGCCGGAAGTTTACGCGAAAGCGAAGGAGAATTTTGACCGGCTGCTGGCCCTCGGCGCACTGGGCCAGGACGAGCGGCCGTGCTTCCATCTTTACCGGCAAGTCATGGGCCGGCACAGCCAAGTGGGGCTCGTGGGCGTGGCGAGCTGCCGGGAATATCTCGGGGGCGTCATCCGAAAGCATGAACTTACGCGGCCAGACAAGGAGGAAGACCGCATTCTCCACATGGAAGCCCTGCATTCCCAAACCGGCCCGGTCTTCCTGACCTATCCGGCCATTCCGGCAATCGATGAGTTTGTCGCGAAACGGGCCGTCGGGAAGGCGGCGGTCGATTTCACGGCGGCGGATGGCGTGCGGCACACGTCGTGGACGATCGGGGACGCTGCGGACATCCGGTTCATCGCGGCCGAATTCGCGAGCGTTCCGTTTCTTTACATCGCCGACGGCCATCATCGCAGCGCGGCCGCGGCGCGAGTTTTCCAGAACCGCAATGGCGCGGGGCGCAGCGCTTTTTTTCTGAGCGTGATTTTCCCCCACAACCAACTGCAAATCCTCCCCTACAACCGCGTGCTGAAGGATCTGAACGGACTGACGCCCGCGCAACTGCTGGAGCGGCTCGACGGAGTGTTCATCCTCAAATCGCCGGGCGCGGCCGCTCCGTCCCGCAGACACGAGGTTTGTCTTTATCTGTCCGGACAGTGGCACACGCTGAACTTCCGTCCGCGCTTCGCCGCCGCGATGGACCCGGTGGAGAAACTGGGCGTGACGTTGCTGCAAAAATATGTGCTCGATCCCATCTTCGGCATCGACGATCCGCGGACGAGCCACCGGATCAGTTTTGTCGGTGGCATTCGCGGCACGGACGAGTTGGAGCGATTGGTGGACCGGGGAGATCATGCATGCGCCTTTTCCCTGTTCCCGACGGGCATCGAGGAGTTGATGACGATTGCCAATGCGGGCGGAATCATGCCGCCCAAGAGCACTTGGTTTGAGCCCAAAGTCCGCGACGGCATGTTCTGCCATATGATCTGATATGAACCGCTCCTGGCTGACCCGTTTTGCCTGGATCTCGATCGTGGCCGCCCTCTTCACGATCATCCTCAAAACAGCGGCCTACGGCATCACGGGATCGGTCGGGCTTCTCTCGGATGCGATCGAATCGGTCGTGAACCTGATCGGAGGGATCATGGCGTTGTCGATGCTGACGGTGGCGGCGCGTCCGGCCGATGAGGACCACGCTTACGGTCACAGCAAGGCCGAGTATTTTTCCAGCGGCGTCGAAGGCGGGCTGATTGTGGTGGCGGCGGTCAGCATCAGTGCGGCGGCGGTGCCGCGGTTGATGGCGCCGAAGCCGCTGGCGGAGATCGGTGTTGGCCTGGCCGTCTCCATGGCGGCCACCCTCGTGAACTTGGCCGTCTCGCTGCTGCTGTTGCGGGTGGGACGCAAACACAATTCCATCACGCTCGAAGCGAACGCGCATCATTTGTTGGCCGATGTATGGACATCGGTCGGCGTGCTGGCCGGGGTCGGCTTGGTCGCGCTGACGGGCTGGCAACGGCTCGACCCGGTGGTGGCGCTCATCGTGGCAGCCAACGTCGTTTGGACGGGCATTCGCATTGTGCAAAGGTCCATTCTGGGCCTCATGGACACGGCGTTGTCCGCGGAGGATGTCACCGCCGTTCGCGAGGTCCTTGACCAGTACTCCGGCGAGGGAGTTCAGTTCCACGCATTGCGCACACGCCAGGCCGGGTCGCGGAAGTTTGTATCTATTCACGTGCTGGTTCCGGGCAGTTGGACGGTCCACTGTGGCCACGAACTCCTCGAGCGCATCGAGGGTGACATCCGGCGCGCGTTGCCTGACAGCACGGCATTCACCCACCTGGAATCGCTCGACGATCCGGCGTCGTGGGAGGATCAGACTTTGGAGCGCGGCGGAACGAGCGAATAATAGCGCTCACGCATACGTTCTCTGTCATTTGCCTCAGGTTTCAGGTGACATTCTTCGAGTGCCGCTGTCTTCCAGATGACAATGGAAACTGATATGCGATTTCCGGCTTCATTTTCCGCTGGTGTCTTCGCCCGGTTGCCGCTTAATTGCCCGGGATGAAAATTGTTTTGGCATACTCCGGCGGTCTCGACACCTCGGTGCTGCTCTCGTGGATCAAAGAGAATTACCAGGCCGAGATGATCGCCTTCTGCGCGAACATCGGCCAGGAGGAGGAACTCAAGGGCCTCGAAGCGAAGGCGAAGAGAACCGGCGCGTCCAAGGTGTATATCGTGGATTTGCAGGAGGAATTTGCGAGCGACTTCATTTTTCCGATGATCCAGGCGGGCGCGGTGTATGAAAACCAATACTTGCTCGGCACCAGCATCGCGCGACCGCTGATCGCCAAAGGCATGATTGAAATTGCCCGCAAGGAAAAGGCGGATGCGCTCGCTCACGGGGCCACAGGCAAGGGCAACGACCAGGTGCGCTTCGAACTGACCGCCGCCGCGCTCGCGCCCGAGTTGCAGGTCCTCGCACCCTGGCGTGACAGCCTGTTCCGGGACCAGTTTCCGGGTCGGGCGCGGATGATCGCCTACTGCGCCCAGAAGGGAATTCCCGTCCAGGCCACTGCGAAGAAGCCGTATTCGATGGACCGGAACCTTCTGCATATTTCATTTGAGGCCGGGATCCTGGAAGACCCCTGGATGGACGCCTTCGCCCTGTCGAACAAAGACATGTTCAAGCTCAGCGTTTCGCCGGAAGACGCTCCCGACAAACCGGAATACGTCACGCTTGAGTTTAAGAAGGGCAACTGTGTGGCGGTGAACGGCAGGCGCCTGACGCCGCTCGGCGTGATGAAATCGCTCAACAGGCTGGGCGGCAAACACGGGGTGGGCCGGGTGGACATGGTGGAAAACCGTTATGTCGGCATGAAATCGCGCGGCGTCTATGAAACGCCCGGCGGCGCGATTCTGCATTTCGCGCATCGGCAGATGGAAACGCTCACGATGGACCGCGAGGTGATGCACCTGCGGGACTCGCTGATCCCGCGGTATGCCGAGCTGGTTTACTATGGATATTGGTTTTCTCCGGAGCGGCTGGCGTTGCAGGCGTTCGTCACCGAAAGCCAGAGGAACGTGACCGGCACCGTGCGCGTCAAGCTTTACAAAGGCAACATCATGGTGGCGGGCCGCAAGTCCCCGGTCAGCCTCTACAACCCCCATATCGCCACGATGGAAGCGGATCCCACCAAAGCCTACAACCAGAACGACGCGACGGGTTTCATCCGGCTGAATGCGCTGCGGTTGAGGGTCGCCGCGCAGGTGCACGGAAAGGGCAAGTCGGGGGATTGATCGGTGCTTGAGTTCAAGCTTCTCGTGCGGGCGCAAGCGGAAGCTTGTCTCCGGGTTCGGAGGACTATTTGACGCCCAGCATGCCTGTGGGGGCGGAGGCGAGGGCTTCCTTGCAGTAGTGGATGCCTCGGCGCTGGACGACCATCAGCCGCAGCATCTTTTTGATCACGGGCTGCAGGCTTGGAACGCGGACTCCGAGGTGGTTTTGCGGCAGGGAACTGATCACGATCCGCAGAAACGTTTCGAGAGAGGCGACGTTCCCGCACAGGGCCATGTTCGACACGACCACATGCGGCCAATAGCCGGGAATGGTGCATGAACTAATGCTGCATCGCACATCGGTCGGGGAGAATCCCAGGACCGGAAAACTCCCGCGTCGAAGCACCGTGATCAATTCATCCAGTTCGGAAGGCAGGAGGCCGAAAATCGTCCGGGTCAGCTCTGGAGACTCGCTGGGTCCGCAGACACCATAATCGTAGGAGAACGGGGTGGGCAACATCAGCCGGTCGCCTGTGACTTCTTCATAACCGGACAGTCGTTCCAATCGGAGGCAGCCGAATTCGGACGTCAAGGCCCAGCCGGTGGAAACATCCTCATGGGTGAATGGAGTGAGTCCGGAGGGGGTGGCTTTTCCCAGAAGAGCAAAGACCCGGGGTCCGTTCCGCAGCAGCGCCCATTTCACCGACGTGCTTTGCTTGTTCAAGCACACTGCCATAGTCTCATTGCCAAGTTCCTGCCTGCTCCTCCCCGGATCCCGTTCCGGGGGCAAAGGGTTTGTTCCCGGCGCACGCCGGTCGGATTTTACGCCGCATGGTCAGTATAAGACTTCATTGCGCGGAAGCTATCCGTACTGTTGGCAAATGGGGGCCGGAGATCCTGGGACACCGCCCGAGAGGGGATTTGGCGGGCCGCCGGCGACGGCTTTCCTTCGCGTTGAACGAAATGCACGAAGCAACCATGGAAGCGGCACTTCGATCCGTGGTTGAACCCGAGGAAGAGAAATCACTGCTGTCCAAAACGGGCGCTTTTGAACAGCAGTATAATCAAAGAGCGCGCCATTTTGCGACGGGACGCACAGCGGGCTGCCGTGAGGCGTGGGAGGGGGTGCCTGGGACCGTTCAGGCGCGCTTGCGTTTGAACACTTCGCTGGGGTCCGCGAGGTTGAGCATGGACAGATCCAGGCCGAGGTTTGGATCCCGTTCCTGGGCGTTTTTCAATTGCCGGGCGATCTTGTCGGCGGCCGGTGTGGCGAAGTATTTGACCGCGCCGACGCTGACGCCGGCCTGGAAGATGACGACCAGCATGGACTGTTCGTCCACGGACAGGGTGAACATGCTGAATTTTTCGCCGTGCTGGTAAACGCTGTTGAAATTGGTTTCGTGGACGAGATTGGCGATGGTCTGGTTGGCGAGGTAGGCGCCGGAGGCGAGCGCGGCGATGGTGGTGAGGTCAAATTGACGCCCGTCGCCTTGCTGCGTGAGGAGGAAGCCGCCCTTGTCGATGACGAGCGCCGTGGTTGCGTCGCTCTGCTTCAGCAGCTCGCGCAGCGCGTCGTCGAAAAGCTGGATATCCTCCTCGAGGAGTTGGGGCAAGGTGGCCATGTCATGCGTACTGCGGCGTGTTTTGGCTGATGAACTTGTTCAGCAGCATACGCGTAATCATGTTAAGCGTCTCGAAGACGCCTTCGCATTTATGGGCGACGGAAGTGAAGGAGGGGACCTGCACCTCGCGGTTGTTCAAGAGGAACTCCATGTATTCCGCGGGTGCGACGTTCTGCAGATCGCGCTTGTTGTATTGGAGCACGTAAGGAATATCGGCGAGGTTCAGTTTGAGGGAACGCAGGTTGTCTTCCAGGTTCTGAAAGCTCTCCACGTTCTCGGCCATTTTGTCGTATTGCGAATCGGCCACGAACACGATGCCGTCCACGCCGCGCAGGACGAGCTGGCGCGTGGTGTTATAGATCACCTGGCCCGGCACGGTATAGAGCTGAAACTTGGTTTTGAACCCTTTGATCGACATGGCTTCGATCGGCAGAAAATCGAAGAACAGGGTGCGGTCGGAGCTGGTCGCCAGCGAGACGAGTTTCCCCTTGTTGCCGGCGGCGGTTTGCACGTGGTCGTGCACCTGCACGAGGTTGGTCGTTTTCCCGCCCATGGCCGGGCCGTAGTATACGATTTTGACCTGCAATTCCTTCGTTGCCTGATTGATGATAGCCATAGCGTCCTGTGCTTACTGTTTTTTCCTGTCCAGTTCCGCGGCCAGCTCGGCCAATTGGGCTGTTGGCAGCGGTTGGCCGGGGCGGCCAAAGGCCGCAAAGAAAATGGCGTTCACGCGAAAAATCTTCCAGGGGACATTTCCGACCGTGAAGTTCAGGTTGTTGAGTTCGCCCATGCGCAACTCCTTGGTGCATTGGCTGACCTTCCCGAAAATGTGCGGCAGGAACGCCGCCAGCGTGTCGCCGTTCAAATCAGCGGAGAGATGGCTCGCGACCATCAAGCCGTCCGGCAACGCGATCAGCGCGCCGGCCACGCCATCCAGGGCCGCCGCGCGGGAAGCCACTTCATTGGGGGTCGCACAACGTGTGACGAAGGTCGTTCCCGGCGAAGCCCCCGATTTGCGCTTGAAGTCCGACTCCGCCACCTGCGCGGTATCCGAACTGTCGTTCCAGACGTAGTAATTTGTGTCCAGGGGCTTGCTGACCGCATGGCTTGGCGCCGCGGCGCCGCCGTCGGCGGAGGGCGCGCCCGGTTGCGGAAGACCGAAGAATAAATTCGGGATGTTTTCGTCGATCGCCACTCTTTGTTGCGACTTGCCGGCGTCCTTTTGGCGGGTCAGAAACAGAGGCGCGATGACTTTGAGCGGCAGTTCGAGCGCCGCATTGTCGTGCACCGAAACGGTGGGGAGCGGCGCGGGTTTGATCCAGGAGCGCAACACTTTCCACGGAAACGCCACCTTGCCGCGCTTGAGGGCCTGTTCCACCGCCTGCGCCGGCAGGGCGACATTGGCGTCCGTCAGATTCAATTGCACGATTTCGTGGCGCAACGCCTCGGGCCAGCCCTCGGTCAGGGTCATCAACGGAACGTGCAGCGACGGGACATCGGGCGTGGGCTTGGGCGGCTGGGGAATGGGATCATGAGCCACCCTGGGAGGACGGGGCAGGCTCGATTCCCGGGGCGTCAGGGGCGGACTGACGGCACCCACGCCGTGGAACGCCGGCGGAACCATGCTGGCTGGAGGAGAACCAGCCGGTTTTACAACGGGCGCGGGCGGCGTGGGTGTGGAACCAATTGAACCGCGAAAAGGAATCGGCTGAAGCGGCGTCAGTTGCGTCATCGGCGGTTTCGCCGGGGACGTCGGAGCGGGCGGAGCAGGTTTTTGGGGAACCGGCGCCGGGGGAACAGGAGCAGCCGGGGTAATCGCGCGTGGAGCAGCCGGGGTGGTTGCACGCGGGGCGGCCGGGCTGGTCGCGCGCGGAGGCGCGGGCGTTTCCGCCTTCGTCGGGCCTACCGAGAAGATCAATCCGTCGCCGGTGTCGCCGAAGGGGCTTCTGATTTCGTCAGGAACTGCAATGTGTTTTTGGTTCTGGCGCCTGGGCAGCAGAGCCGGGTCAACCTGGCGCAGAATTTCATTCAGGGGCAATGTCACCATAATCTGGTCGCAGTCGCTTCCCGAGGTAAAGAGTTGCGGCGCGGCGCGGCGGAGTTCTCCGAAAGAAATCTTTACAGCCCCCGCTCCCAACTGCGGCAGGACTTTCTCCATGGGAATGGAAACCGTTGCCTCGCCCACGTCGGATTGCCGGATTCTGCCTTTGAGTTCGAGGGGGAACGCGCCCAGCACGTTTTGCAAAGAGACTTCGACGCTGTTTCCATTTCCGTTGGCATGAGTCCTGGGCTGCGGCCGGAGCGGGAGGCCGTTCACTGCGGGGCGTGCGGGAGCCGGCGCAGGTTCCTGCGTTTCGCCGACGCGGTCCTCGACCGGCTTGCCGAGGATGATGTTTTTCAGAAAAGCAAACATATGACTTCGGTGAGGTGGCGCGCTCATATGTCACTGCGGGGGCCCGGACCTGTCGTGCCATCGATGATCGTTTGAGTCCGTGAGCGGAATCCAAATGCGTGGAGTTCCGCCACCGCTTGCAGCCTGCTTCCGCCGTTCACCGATGCACGATTCATGTTGATTGGTGCCGAACTTTGACTTTGTGGAAGCAAAACTGTGCAGGAACTATGCCAGTTGAGGCGGTTTGTTTGTTTGGACAAGTGAAGGATCAGTCGGACGGAGTGAACGGTGGGACTGCCGTGATTCCTCTGTGTGACCGGGTTGCGGAGGATTGTCTCAACGCTGGACTGGTGTCCACATTGAAGTCCGCGGATCGCTCCGGGCTTTTTTCACGGGGATATGTCTGCGCGATCGACATCCAACCAACCGGCCCTTTCACACGGAGCCAGCAGGAAAGCGACCAGCCCCCGCGGAAGGGAATACGGTTTGCTTCGCTTGCAGGGGAGTGAAGGCCCTTTTGAGCTTGAGTTTACGTTATCGGAGAGTTAGCCGTTGACGAGCCGCTATGGAAGCACACCACAAAATCCTGCTATTGGATGACGAGTCCGACGTGCTGGTGATGTACAAGGAGATACTGTCGCAGCTTCCCAGCAAGCCGGAGATTCACACTGCCACGACCGGTGCGCGGGCGCTGGCGTTGCTCGAGGCGGAGCCGTTCCGGCTGTTGATCTGCGATTTGAAGATGCCGAAGATGGATGGCTTGCAAGTGCTTTCCATTGTCCGCCGCCGGTTTCCTGAATTGCGCACGGTGGTGATGACCGCGATGCAGGACGAGGAATTTCGCTCGCGCGCCTACGCGTTGGGGGTGGATTTGTTCTGGCTCAAGCCCGAAACGCAGCAGAACATGCAGATGTTCCTCGAGTGCCTGGAATCGTTGCTTGGACGCGACGTGGTCGGCGGCTTCCGCGGCGTACAGAGCAAGAGCCTCATGGACATCATTCAAATGGAATGCCTGTCCCAGAGCTCGACCCTCCTGCGCATCACGCATGGGGCGCTCGTCGGCAAAATCTGGATTGCGGGGGGAGAGTTGATCCATGCCGAAGCCGAAGGAGCGGCCGGTGAAATGGCGTTTCGACGGATTCTGGAATGGAGGTCCGGCACGTTCGAGAATCTGCCGGCTGAGCCGGACCACGAGCGGACGATCAACAAGCCTGCCAACGCCCTGCTGCTCGAGATGGCACAGGCGATGGATGAATTTGCGAGTCCTGGCGCGGCCGGCTCGAAGGAGGTAGTGGAACAGCGGAAGACCGTCTGGAAGCTTTCAGTGCTGACCCGCGAAGGCGCCGAGTGGGTGGTCTCCATTCCCGCGTCGGGCGCGGCCGAAGGCTGGGGCATGCAGGCGGGGGAGGAGGCGGCCAGGTGGGTCCGCCAGGCGGGTGAATCCTGCAAGCGATTGAGCGAACGGCTCGGAGCGGGGCCGCTGTCGCACATCGAGGGGAGCAGCCTCGAACGGCGTCTCGTTTTGCTGCCCTGGGAGCAGAAAACCTTTCTGGTGGCGTGGCCGCTCAGCACGGAAACCCAGCGGATGCTGGAGCAGACGAGGCAACTTGTGGCATCATGGGATTCTTGAAATTATTTTCCAGGACGGGCGCGGGCGTTCAACGGCTGCCATCCGGGAGCATGACGGTGGACCGGGAGGGGAACGTGGTGGCGACGACCGTTGCCTCCGGGTATCCGCCGGCGCTGTTGCACGAGGTAGCCGTCGAGGTGTTGCGACTGTTTCGCGAGGCCCGTGCAGCCCAAATGCCGCTCTCCGAGTTCAACCTTCATTTCGCCAGCCTTCGCATCACCGCCCGGGAAATGCGCGGCGGCGCCATCGTCTTTCTGTCGCCGAAAACCGAGTCCACCACGTCGTCCATGAATTGATACGCGCTTATGAGCACAACCAAAAAGCTGGAACAATTGATCGCGCAGATGGAGAACTATCTGGAGTGTTGGAAACAGTTCAACCAGTTCGTCAATCTCGCCCGCGGCAAGAAATTCAGCGCCGAAGATGAAAACCAGTTCCTCGAAACCAAAAGCATCCTGGTCCAGGAACTGGAGATCATCCTGGCCTCCGTCGAGGTCAGTTCGCCGAGCAAGGAGGAAGTGCACACCCTCATCGGCAACACGCCCTCCCTGCGGTATCTCGGCGAAATGAACGAAGGCGCGTTGCGCAACGTGGAAAACCAATGGCACAAGATCTACATCGGCTGGCACTCGATCCTCGGCCAGTTGAAAGTGCACCAGCACGAGGAGGATTCCAAAGGCGCCCTGGCTTCGTTCCTGGGCAAGAAGGGGAGGTGAAAGGCCTTGGAACGTTGAAAGGGTCAGGCATTACCGCGGGAAACCGCCGGCCTGGACACTCAGTCAACGCTTCAGCATTTCAACGTTGTCACCCTTTTCTTTCTTGTCTTTCGCGCCGTTTTCCCGTCTAAACAGCCCATGCCCGATTGGATCGCCGTACTCTTCCTGGGTCTCGTTGAAGGAATCACCGAGTTCATTCCCGTTTCCTCGACGGGCCATTTGTTGATCGCCGAACAATGGCTCGAAAAGATCAGCCGCTTCGAGGCCAGCGAGATGTTCACCGTCGTCATTCAGTTGGGGGCCGTCCTGGCCGTCATCCCATTGTTTCGCCAGCGTTTTCACCAGTTCATTTTCGAATGGAACGATCCCGCCGTGCGCGACTATCTGGCGAAGATCGTCGTCGCGTTTTTCATCACCGGGGTCGGCGGATTCCTGGTCACAAAAGCCCACTGGGACCTGGAAAAGAACCCCAAGCCCATCGCCGTGGCGTTGCTTATCGGCGGGATCCTGTTTCTCGCGGTCGAATACTGGCTGCGCGGCAAGCCCCGCAAGGACGTGGTGGGTTGGAACGTGGCCATCGCCGTCGGCCTGGGCCAGATCATCGCGGCGGTGTTTCCCGGCACCTCGCGCTCGGGCGCGACAATCCTGCTCGCCCTGATCCTCGGCTTGAATCGGCCGCTCGCGACGGAGTTTTCGTTTCTCGTCAGCATTCCGACGATGATTGCCGCGAGCGGATATGAGATCCACAAAACGTTGCGCCACCCGGTTGTCGGCGCGGCGCCGGAGCGTTGGGACATGGTGTTCCTGGGGTTCGTGGTGTCGGCGATCGTTTCCTTCATCGCGGTCAAGTGGCTGCTGCGCTACGTGCAGACCCACACCTTCAGCGCGTTTGGCTGGTACCGGATCGCGCTGGCCATCGGGATCTTCCTCCTTCTGTTGACGTCAACAGGGCCATAGAAGAAAGGCAGGCCATGGCCGATTCGCATTGAATCGGGCGCCCGGTTCTTTCACAGTGTGCCAGGATATGGGCGCTCAATGGAAGCAAGCCGGCCGCGAGGCCAACGCGCAGAAAAAAGGCCAGATGGTGGTCAAACTGGTCCGCGAGATCATGGTGGCCGCCAAACTTGGCGGCTCCGATCCGGACCTGAACCCGCGCCTGGCCGCTGCGGTCGAGAAAGCCAGGAAGGCTTCGGTCTATCGCGATACCATCGAGCGGGCGATCAAGAAGGGTTCCGGGCAGACGGATGAGAAGGTAACCTACGAGCTGGTCACCTATGAAGGCTTTGCGCCGCACAAGGTGCCCGTCGTGGTCGAATGCCTCACCGACAACCGCAACCGCACCGCGCCGGAAATCCGAAATCTTTTCAAGGCCGGCTCGCTCGGCCAGCCCGGCAGCGTCAGCTTCTTCTTCAACCACCTCGGAGTTGTCGAAGCCACTCACGGCGATTTGAACCGCGACGCCGAAGGGGACGCGATTGAGGCGGGCGCGCAGGAGATCGAGCCGTTGGAAGCCGAGGAGGTTCCCGCCGGCCAAAAGGGAGCGCGATTTTTGACGGAGATCAGGGAACTGGACGCGGTCTCCAAGGCGTTGAAAGCGGCCGGATGGAACGTCATCGCCACCGAGATCCGTTACGTCGCCAAGAACTCCACCGAACTCAACGAGGCAGCGCGCCGGGAAGTCGCGGATTTTCTGAACGCCCTTGACGACCACGATGATGTGCATCGTGTCTATGTCGCGTTGAAGTAGGCGGGGTCCGTTTCAAGTCGCGGAATTCATGTTGACCCTTTCCGGCATCAGCAAGGCATATGGCGGACATGTGTTGTTCGCCGACGCCACGCTTCAGGTGAACCGTCAGGACCGCATCGGTCTGGTCGGGCCGAACGGCGCGGGGAAATCCACCCTCTTCTCCCTCATTCTCGGCGGAGAATCCGCCGACGAGGGCGAGGTCATTCTCGAACGCGGCGTTTCCTTCGGACATTTGCCACAGGAAAGCGCTCCCGTGGGCGATGAAACCGTCATCGAACTCGCCACCGCCACCACGCCGGAATACACGAAGCTCCGCCGGATCATCAAAGCCTGGGAAGCGGATCATCCTATCGAGGCGTTGCATCCGGAGGAAGTTCACGACAATGTCCACGACCGTTTCAACGAACTTGGGGGTTATCAACTCGAAGCCAAGGCGAAGCAGATCCTTGCCGGGCTGAGCTTCCGCGAAAAGGATTTCGACCGGCCCGCGCGCGAGATGAGCGGCGGCTGGGTGATGCGCGCGCATCTGGCCCGCCTGCTCACGCACGAACCGGACCTGCTCCTGCTCGACGAGCCCACGAACCATCTCGACCTCGACGCGCTCCTCTGGTTTCAGGAATACTTGAAGGGCTACCCCGGCGCGATCCTGGTCATCTCGCACGATCGCGAATTTTTGAACCAACTCGTCGGCGGGATCGTGGAAATCCGCCAGAGCAAGCTCGTCCGTTACCGGGGCAATTACGACGATTACCTTCTCCAGCGCGAAGCCCAGGAGGAACAGCTCCTCGCCGCTTACAAGAACCAGCAGCGCGAAATCGCGCATCTGATGGAGTTCGTCAACCGTTTCCGCGCCAAGAACACCAAGGCCGCGCAAGCGCAGAGCAAGCTCAAGCAGATCGACCGCATGGAGAAAATCGAAGCGCCGGGCGGCGAGGACCGGAAAGTGAGCTTTTCATTTCCACAGCCGCAGCGCAGCGGGTTGAAAGTCATCACTCTCAAAGGCATCCACCACGCCTACGGTGAAAACGTGGTATATCGCGGGATTGATTTCGTGGCCGAGCGCGGCCAGCGCGTCGTGCTCGTCGGGCCGAACGGCGCCGGCAAATCGACGCTGCTCAAGATTCTCGGGGGTGTCCTGCAACCCCAGGGCGGCACGCGTGAGTTGGGCCATAATGTCAAGGCGGGCTACTATGCGCAGTATCGGGTCGATATGCTCGATCCTAGCCGGACCGTGCTCGATGAGGCCTTTGACACTCCGCAGCGCGTTACCGAGCAATTTGTCCGCACGCTGCTGGGGTGTTTTCTTTTCACCGGAGACGACGTGTTCAAACGGGTCAGCGTCTTGAGCGGCGGCGAAAAGAGCCGGCTTGCGCTGGTCAAGCTGCTCCTCAATCCGCCCAATCTGCTGTTGATGGACGAACCGACAACCCACCTTGATCTGTCGAGCATCGACGCGCTGCTGTTCGCGCTCGATCAGTTCGAGGGCACTCTGGTTTTAATCAGCCACGACGTTTATTTCATCCGCGCGCTGGCCGATCACGTCGTGCACGTCAACGCCGGCCGGCTCACCCATTATCCTGGTGGCTACAACTACTACGTCGACAAGACGAAGGCGCACTCGGCGCGGACGGCGTTGACGGCGGCCGTTGCCGGCGCGTCGGCACTCTCCCCGGGCCATCCCGGGCAAGCCGAGGATGCGAGCCGGCGGGTCCCCGCCAGAAGAGAACAAAAACGCCGCGAAGCCGAGGCGCGACAGGCCCGTTCGAGCGAGCGCAAAGAGCAGCGGCAAATCGTCCATTCGTTGGAGACGGAGATTCACTTGCTGGAATCGCGCCAGACCGAACTCACCGCCGAACTTGAGAAGCCGGCAACCTACCAGCAACCCGGCCGTGCCATGGAACTGAACCGAGAGCTGGGAGGAATCCAGAAAAGTCTTCTGCGATTGATTCCCCGCTGGGAGGAGGCGGCCACCAAACTGAGCGCGCTGGATTCCGTTTGAATATCCGTTGTAGTACGGATGAGATGATCCGCAATGTCCGGCGGGACAATGGTGTAAAGTGCAGCGGGGGTCGGTCGATGTAGTGGCAGATAGAGGAACGATCGAGTTGACCAGGAAAAGGTGAGACTATGCGAGTAACCGGGAACAGCGAACCAACAGGAGCGGCAGAGACACAGGCGGCGAAGATCCCAGTGAGCAACGCGGCTCCTGCAAAGGAAACTTTGGCTCTCAGCGCATCGGAAAATCTGGCCGGTGCGTTGAAGCAAATTCCAGAGGTCCGGGCAGAGCAAGTGGCTCGAGCCAAGGAGCTGGTGAACGATCCTTCGTATCCATCGGATGCGGTATTGGGCAAAGTGTCGGGCCTTCTGGCCGATCATATTCAGTCAGAGATCAACCCGGAATAATCCCGGCTCCGGCCTCGACTTCTCCCCCGATCTACAACCGATCCCCGTTTCCTCCGGGACCGGTGGCAGAAGTTCGTTCTGGTCGCCAAGCCTTTGACGGAGCGGCAGCGGCGCAGTCCGGCTTCGGACAACTGGCAGACATTCCCCGGCCCTCAAATTCGATCCTTCCGGCTATGGGCGTTACTGCCTTGTGCGCGCAGATGGAGGCCGATACGCTCTGCCGAATCGTCGCCCTGCTGCAAGCGAGCCCAGAATGAACGAAGAGATGGTCCAACCCGGTCGAAGGCCCAATCCCAGACTTCTCAGGCTCGCGATTATCCTGTTCGGCATAGTCGTGGGCCAGTTTCTTCTGTATGGGCCTTCCCTGATGGGTCGAAAGATCCTCCTGCCGCTGGATTTTCTGGCGATGCCCTCGTGTTACCTGCCGGACACGCTGGAGACGCCGAACGGTTATCCGCACGATCAGGTGTCCGGGGATCTTGTTATGCAATACGAGCCCGACCGGATTTTCGCGGTGAAGGAGCTGAGGGCGGGTCGGTTTCCCTTGTGGACACCGAGCCAGTACGGGGGTGTGCCATTCATCGCACCGAAGTATTCGCCGTTCTTTCTGCTCACGTGCTTGACGCCGTCGCCGCGGATCATTCCATGGGTGCAATTGCTGGCGGCGATGGTTGCGGGAACGGGGATTTATGTTTTCGTTCGGCGGGTGGTTGGGGTGGGTTTCTGGCCGGCGACACTGGTGGCGTGGTGCTATCCGATGAGCGGGTTTTTCGTATTTTGGCAAGGGCACTGGGGGCCGGCGGGGACGTATTGGCTGGGGTGGCTGCTGCTGGCGGTGGATCGGACAGTGCGAGGAGGCGGAGTCGCACCGGTTGGGCTGGCTGTGGTGACGGGATTGGTGTTGGTGAGCGGACATTTGGATGTGGCGGCGCTGGTGTTGCTGGTGTCGGGTTTGTTTGGGTTGTGGTGTTTATGGGAGATGAATGGAGTGCGGTTGTGGAGTCGGGTGGCGGGGAAGGCGGTGCTGGGGCTGGTATTGGGCTGGGGGTTGGGGTTCTTGGTGGCCGCGCCCAACATTTTGCCTGTGGTTGAATATGCGAGGACCGGATATCGGATGATGGAGCGTTTGGGTGGCAAGGAGGAGCGGCCACCGGTGGGTTTGATTGCCCTGCCGCAGGTAGTGCTTCCAGACATGTATGGATCGTCAGTAAAGGGCAGCTTTCCGTTCTTTGCGGATTTTGGCGAGAGCAACCTTCCGGAGAGCTCGGCGGCGGCCTACGCGGGGGTGCTGGCGACGCTGGTCGGGGCTCCCCTGGCGTGGTGCAGCCGGCGTCAACGTTCCCTGAACTGGTTCTGGCTGGGGCTGGCGGTGTTCAGCCTGAGCTGGTGCTTGGATCTGCCTGGGTTCGTCGATTTCCTGAGTCTCCCCGGGTTGAACATGCTGTCTTACAACCGGCTGGTGTTTGCTGCATCGTTCGCGATCCTCGCCATGGCGGCCACCGGGTTGGAAGTCTTGCGACAAGGGGAGTGCCACTGGGGATGGGGGCTGTGGCTGCCGATTGCTTTGCTGGCCGGGCTTATGGCATGGTGCGTCTATCGCGCCGGGGTTTCTCCCGGGCCGCTGTTCGCCAAGCTCGAGAAGAATGTCCGGGCCGGCCAACAGTTTCTGTGGGTTGAGAGTGTGGAGGACCTGCGGCCGGTGCGGGCGTGGCTTTCGGCGCACTACAGAGCTGCGGCCGTCTGGTGTGGTGCCGGCTTGATCGTTTGGCTGGCATTGAGGTTCCGGGTCCTCGAACAGTGGCTTCTGATGCCGGTGCTCGGGGCGCTGCTTCTGGGCGATCTGCTCTGGTTCAGTCATGGCCGGAACACACAGAGCGATCCGGCCCTTTACTTTCCCGAAATACCTGCGTTGCGTGAAATGGCGATGGCCACTCCCGGCCGATTCATGGGCAACGGCTGCTTTCCCCCCGACCTGGCGGAGGCCGTTGGCCTCGACGACGTGCGCGGGTATGATGCCGTGGATCCAGGCAGATGGGTGTCGCTGCTGAAATCGGCCGCCGGCATCAATTCGTCCGAGCTGGATTATGCCGCCACACAATGGCTGACTCCACAAGGAAGGATCACAAAGACAAACACGCTGCAACTGTCTCCGATCCTGGACATGTTGGGGGTGCGCTACGTGGTTTCCCGCGGTTCGCCGCCGCCGGGAGTTCAACCCGCGTTTCGGAGTCCCGATTATTGGATCCTGGAAAATCCTTCGGTGCTTCCGCGGGTGTTCGTGCCGAAACGGGTCGAGGTGGTGCCCAGGGAGAATGAGCGGTTATGGAAGCTTTCGCAGTTGGAATTCAATCCTCGCGAAGTGGCGTATGTGGAGGTGCCGGTCGATCTGCCAACCGGATGCCGGGGTGAGGTCGAGATCAGGAATGAAACTCCAACCCGCATTGTTGTGGCCGCGCGAATGGAAACCTCGGGGCTGGTGGTGCTGGCGGATCGCTGGGACAATGGCTGGCGGGCTTTCGTGGATGGCAAGCCCGTGCCGATCCTGGTCGCCAACCAGGCGATTCGAGGGGTGGTATTGCCCGCGGGCAGGGCAACGCTTGAGTTTCGGTACCAGTCCGCTTCGGTGAGACTGGGATTTTTTCTTGCGGGTGCGGCGGGCCTGATCCTGTTCGGGTGGCTGGGGATGGCGGCATGGCTTGGAGGCAAGGCTCGACGGTGGCCGGGTCCATGAGGCTCGCCCGCAGCTTCAGCAACAGCGGTTCGTCTCCGTTTTGCAATCGGCCAATCTCGTCTATATTACGATTGTGCTGACAACACCGGAATTGATTGCAGAAACGGCGCAAGTCTCCCGACTGGCGCAACTCATTCCACGTTGGCAGAACGTGCCACTCTACCGTGATTGGTTGGAACCGATGGAGCAGGACGGGGACGGCGGCCTGAGCCGGTTCACCCGGTTGCCGCTCATCACGAAGCGCGAGCTGCGAGCGGGTTTCCCGGAAAATGTCCTGGGTCGCGCTCGCTCGCTCGACGCCCTGCTGCGCGAAAAGCTCGTCGAAGTGGAGCACACCTCGGGCACTTCCGAGGAAAGTCTGCCGGTGATTTTTGGCCGGCACTGGTGGAACGAGCAGGAAGAACGCGCGCTTCGGCTCAATGCCTTCGTCGCCCGCGTGCTGGACGGGCACCCCAACGCCCGGCGCGCCACCATCACCTCGCCAGCCTGCAACGGCCTGACCTGCCCAACCGTCTGGCAATCCCACGCTCACCGCACCAGCGGGAACACCTTGTTCGTCAATCTCGCCCGCATCCCCTTTCTTCTGAGCGACGCGAACCTGGCGCGGATGGCATCGGAAATTGCCGAATGGTCGCCGCAGTTCCTCGATGTTGACCCGGTTCACGGCGCGCGCTTTGCCCTTTATTGCGAGCGTCACGGCCTGAAGTTTTCCACGCTGCGGTTCGTTCTGTGCAGCTACGAATTTGTGAGCGTCGTGCACCGCCGGATTCTGGAACGCGTGTTTGGGGTGCCGGTCTTCAACCTGTATGGCTCGACGGAGACCGGTCACCTGCTGATGGAAAACGAACAGGGTGAAATGAAACCCTGCTACGACACGGCGTTTCTCGAAATCGTGGATGCGGACGCCCGGAAGGTGGGTGAGCTCGTGGTCACAACATTGACGAATAATTACATGCCGCTGTTGCGTTATCGCATCGGCGATCTCGCGCAGCACCACACACTGCCTTACGGCAACGTGTACATCGTTCACGGACGCGCCCGCGACGCGCTCAGGTCCCCGCACGGTACGCGAGTGACGACCTGGCAGGTGGATCAATGCTTCGCCGGCGCGGGCGGGATCGCCCATTATGAATTGCGTCAAAGCCAGGGCGGCGACTGTCTCCTGCGATTTGTGCCGGACGGATCCGGACCGACCGCCGCCGAATTGAGTGGCGTGGCCGCGCGACTCGAAGCGCTGTTGAAACCTGAGGGCGGCATCAAGGTCGAGTCCGTGCCGGTTCTGGTGCCTTCGCCTTCGGGAAAATTCCGCCTGACCCTGCGCACCGGCGAATAAGATGAAGGGAATCCTCCCAGCATTCTGCACGCTGAGCTTGCGGCTGATGACGCGGCACGGATCAACGATAGACCTCGCGACGATGGCCGACCGTGATGACCAGGATGTGGAGTTCGCGATCGTGAATTTCATAAATCACCCGGTAGTCGCCTACCCGAATCCGCCAGGCGTTCCGGCCTTTCAGCTTCTTAACATCCGGCGGTCGCGGGTTGCTCTCCAATTCGGCGTTGGAGGCCAGCATTTGCCGCAGCCGCACGAACGCGCGCACCACCTGAACGCTCGTCTGGGCCGCCCGGTCGCTGTTCAAAATGTTTGCCAGCATCCATGCTCCGTGTTCGATGAAGGCGTAGGGAAGCTAGGGTGAGAACCTGAGGTGGCGGAGGTGGTCACAATTTGTGACCTTAACCGGCAATACGTTTCTTACGCAGCAATTTTGAGGCGCCAAATTGGCACCTCAAACTTCAACCGGTCACAGATTGTGACCGGTCCATTTAAGATGCCAGTTTGGCATTTCAAGAACTTGCCCCCTTGCTGCCACGATCTTGAAATCACAATTTGTGACTTCAAGTTCCAGTTGCGGCTCGCGCGGACGCTCGCCCCACCGATGTCAATTCTTCGACCCGGCCAATTCCTCCTCAAAATCCACGATCTCCTTGATCTGCACGAGAAACCAGCGGTCGATTTTCGTCAGGTTGAAAATCTCTTCGATGGTAAATCCGGCGCGGAGGGCGTGGCGGATGAAGAAAATCCTCTCCGCATTCGGCACGCTCAGTTTGCGGCTGATGACGTCATGGGGGAGGATGTCGCGGTCGCCATAGACTTCCGTGCCGATACGCCAGGGTTTGCCGTCGCCGCCCAGGCCGCTGCGGCCGATTTCGAGGGACCGCAGGCATTTCTGCAGGCTTTCCTTGAACGTGCGGCCGATGGCCATGGCTTCGCCGACGCTTTTCATCTGGGTGGTGAGCGTGGGATCGGCCTGGGGGAATTTCTCGAACGCAAACCGCGGAATCTTGGTGACGACGTAATCGATGGTCGGCTCGAAACTGGCCGGGGTTTCGCGGGTGATGTCGTTTTTGATCTCGTCGAGCAGGTAACCGACCGCGAGTTTGGCGGCGATTTTGGCGATGGGAAATCCGGTGGCCTTGGACGCCAGCGCGGAACTGCGGCTGACGCGGGGGTTCATCTCGATGATGACCATCCGGCCATTGTCCGGGTTGACTGCGAACTGGATGTTCGAGCCGCCGGTTTCGACGCCGACGGCGCGAATGACCGCGAAACTGGCATCACGCATGATCTGAAATTCCTTGTCGGTCAAAGTCTGGATGGGCGCGACGGTGATGGAATCGCCGGTATGCACACCCATGGGATCGAAATTTTCGATGGAGCAGATGATGACGCAGTTATCGGCCTTGTCGCGCATGACCTCCATTTCGTATTCCTTCCAGCCGAGGAGGGATTCTTCGATCAGGATCTCATTGACGGGCGAGAGATCGATGCCCCGTTTGGCGAGTTCCTCAAATTCGTCGCCATTGTAAGCAATGCCGCCTCCGGTGCCGCCGAGCGTGAAGGCCGGGCGGATGATCAACGGAAGCAATCCGATCCTGTCCGCGATGCCGCGCGCTTCGTTCATGTCGTGCGCCACGCCGGAGACAGGCACGTCGAGCCCGATGGAAAGCATGAGATCCTTGAAGGCGAGGCGATCTTCGCCCTTGTGGATGGCTTCGGCCTTGGCGCCGATCATTTCGACGCCGTGCCGTTCCAGGACGCCCGACCGGTGGAGCGCCATGGCGGTGTTCAAGGCGGTTTGGCCTCCGAGGGTGGGGAGGAGGACGAGTTTATGGGGGATCGGAGATTTGGGATTTGAGAGTTGAGATTGGCCGGTGGGAACGCCCATGCGGCGCATTTCCTCCAACTCCCGAACGATGATTTTTTCGACGCACTCCGGCGTGATCGGTTCGATATAGGTGCGGTCGGCGAACTCCGGATCGGTCATGATGGTGGCCGGGTTGGAATTGACCAGGACGACGCGATAACCTTCCTCCCGAAGCGCCTTGCACGCCTGCGTGCCGGAGTAGTCGAACTCACACGCCTGGCCGATGATGATCGGCCCGGCTCCGATGATCAGGACGGAATGGATATCGGCGCGTTTCGGCATAAAACAGAGCAAGAGTCAAAGCGATTCGCGCGCGCTTGTCAGTATTTTTTGGTGGCATTTTTGATGGCATGCCTCGAAATTCTCCCACTCCCTTCCGTTGGTGCGGGGGAAAGATGGAAGGATTGCGGGCGGTGGCAGGGTTTGACCGGAGCGCGGAGCATCGGCACGGTGACAGGACATCGA
>PLQC01000090.1 GCA_003159675.1 Limisphaerales bacterium | reverse complement strand
CTTAGGTTGACGCCTATGGGCGGGTCGCCGGACGGGACGGGCCAGTGGCCCGTACCACCCAGTTCAGCTTTTCACACAGGATCCAAACACGGCGCTCCGGCATGTTTGCGATCGGGACAGTGTGTCGGAGTGCACCCGGATCGACCCTCCTGCAAACAGCGGGCTTCATTTGCGGACCGGCTTCGGGTACCATCTTCTTGTGGCGAAACCCAATTGCATCGAACTGCCCACCGTCGAGAGGATCCCCATCCTCTACGACGAGATAGCTGCGAGCTAATCAAATTATGTGGATGAATCGACAAGAACCGTGCAGTCTGCGGATGGACTTGCTGTATTGTGTCTACGCGTGAACGGAATCAGCATCCGCGGATGACTGCGTTGAGAACAATCAAATTCCGATCGAAAAACGCTCGCGGCGAACGGACGCAGGGGCGTGGCGGCAGGAAAATCAGTGATCGGGACCGGTTCCTGGGCGCCTGCCGGTGCGAGGCGGTGGACCGTCCGCCGGTGTGGCTCATGCGCCAGGCCGGGCGCGTGTTGCCGGAGTATCGTTTGCTGAAGCAGAAGCATTCCTTTCTCGAACTGGTGCAAACACCCGAGCTGGCGGCAGAAGTGACCGTTCAGCCAGTCCGCCGATTCGGCTTCGATGCGGCGATTTTGTTCAGCGATATTCTCGTGATTCCCGAGGCCCTCGGGCAACCCTACCGTTTTCCCGACAGGGGCGGCATCGTCATGGATTTCGCAATCCGCAGTCGCGCGGACATCGAGCGGCTCTCCGTCGAGCGGGTCCGCGAGCGGCTGGGTTATGTGGACCAAGCGCTTCGCCTGGTCCGCAAGGATCTCGGTGACCGGACGGCGCTGATCGGTTTCGCCGGCTCGCCCTGGACGCTGGCGACGTTCATGATGGAAGGGGGCAGTGCGAAATCCTACACGCGGGCCCTGGCCCTGTTCCGTGAAGATCGCAAGACGTTTTGGATGCTGGCCGAGAAGCTGACCGCCGCCATCACTTCCTTCCTGGAGATGCAGATTCGCGCCGGCGTGGATGCGCTGCAACTGTTCGACAGCCACGGCGGGCTGCTCGCCCCCGGCGAATTTCAGGAAGCCTCCGGGAGGTGGATGAAGGACATCATCGCGTCGGTTTCAGGAATCCGGAGACGGGCGCAGCCGGGCCGGCCCGGACACCGAGGGTCGGACTCCGGGGTTCCGACGATCATCTTCTCGCTCGGCACTCACGCCAACTGGTCCGACCTTGTGGCCACCGGGGCGAAAGTGTTGGGGATCGACTGGCGGTTTTCCCTCGCCGAAGCCCGCAGGCTCCTTCCAGCCACGATCGCTCTGCAGGGCAACCTGGCTCCGGCCCTGCTCGTCGATGCGACACCCGAAGCCATTGCCCGCGAGACGACCCGGCTGCTGGTGGAAATGCGGGGGCGTCGGGGCTATATTTTCAACCTCGGCCACGGCGTGCCGCCGTCGGCGAAACTGGAAAACATCGCCGCGCTGGTGGAAGCGGTGCGCGCTTTCAAATCCGGATGAACACATTACAGGTCGATCTCGAGCTGGTGAAGAAGTACAACGTGGCCGGCCCGCGTTACACCAGCTATCCGCCCGCGACGAAGTTTGCGGACACCGTATCATGGGCCGAACTCTCCGCGCGGGTGGAGGCCAACAACCGCGCCGCGCGCGACCTGTCCCTCTATTTTCACATCCCGTTCTGCGAAACGCTCTGCTGGTTCTGTGGCTGCACCACCGTCATTACCCTCAACCACGACAAGGGCGAATCCTACATCGAAACCCTCGGCCGCGAGGTGGCGCAGATGGCGCCGCGGCTGAATCCCTCGCGCAAGGTCGTCCAGCTCCATTTCGGCGGCGGCTCGCCCACGTTTCTAAGGCCGGACGAGATCCGGCGGTTGGGCGGGCTGATCCGGAGCCGGTTCACATTTTCGGACGACCTCGAAGCCGGTGTGGAAGTGGATCCGCGACGGCTGACGCGGGACCACCTGGTGGCGCTGCGCGAAATCGGTTTCAACCGCGCCTCGATGGGCGTGCAGGATTTCAATCCACGGGTGCAGGAGGCGATCCATCGCATCCAGCCGCGCGCGATGACCCAGCAGGCGATGGACTGGATGCGCGAACTGGGGTACGGCTCGATCAATCTCGACCTCATCTACGGCCTGCCGCATCAAACCCTTGAGTCATTCAACGAAACGCTCGACATCGTGCTCGAAATGAACCCCGACCGCCTCGCGGTCTTCAGTTATGCGCACGTGCCGTGGGTCAAACCGGCGCAAAAAATCCTGGAGCAACAACAATCCCTTCCCGCGCCCGAAACCAAGCTGCAGGTCCTCAAGCTCGTCATCGAGAAACTCACCGCCAACGACCGCTACGTCTATATCGGGATGGACCATTTCGCCCGGCCCAACGATGAACTCGCCGTGGCGCAGCGCAGCAGGCAGCTCCAACGCAATTTTCAGGGCTACAGCACCCGCGCCGGCGCGGACATTTATGCGTTCGGCATGTCGAGCATCTCGCAGATCCCCGAGGCCTACTGGCAGAACGAAAAGGAACTTCCGAAATACGAGAAGGCCGTGGACGCCGGTCGCGTGCCGGTGCAGCGCGGTTATCTCGTGACCGAAGAGGACAGGATCCGCCGCGAGACCATCATGCGCGTGATGTGCGATCTCTCCCTGGACTACGCCGCCATGTCACAAAAGCTCGGCATCAATTTCGTGCAACACTTCGCAAATGAACTGGCTTCACTCGCACCGTTTGAAGCCGACCACCTCGTGAAACGCACGCCCACCGGCTTCGAAGTTACCGACACTGGCCGCTTGTTCATCCGCAACATCGCCATGTGTTTTGACAACACCCTGGCGTCGATGGGCGAGCGAAAACACTCGAAGACGATTTGAAAAAAGAAAATCGTAAACTTGCGTATCCGTAAGTTAATGAGCAATACAATTGACCCCAAAGATATTGATCAAGTTGCTTCGTTTGTTGAGGCGTGTGCGGAATTACAACACTCCCTCTCCCATCCGATGGGAGAGGGCCGGGGTGAGGGTTCAAGTAGAATCTTCACTTGCCTGCCTGACGATTTCGGTTTACTCACCCATTCATGTCTGCCACACGGGCGCGAACATTGCGCAAACAGTCCACTTGGGCCGAGAAGCAGCTCTGGCGTTTGCTGCGATCCCGCCGTCTGGCTGGATACAAATTCCGCCGCCAACATCCCGAGAAACCGTACTACTTGGATGTTTATTGCGTCGAAGCCAAGCTTGCCATCGAACTCGACGGGTCCGGACACGGATTTCCCAGCCAGCAAGCATACGATTTCGAGCGGGACAGTTTCCTCGCCTCGCACGGCATTCTTGTCAGACGCGTGTGGAACCATCAGCTCGCGAAATCGGAAGATCGGAACAATCTCCTGGAAAATCTCTGGCGGCTTTTGCAGGAACGCGCCCCACATCCCGGCAACGTTGCACCGCCACCACACCGCCGCGAACCAGATAAACCCAAAAGACCCTCACCCTGACCCTCTCCCGTCGGACGGGAGAGGGGAAGCATCCGCGCGACCTTTAGTTGTTTGGAAGTCGCGGAGCTCATCGAACGGATTTTTGAAAGTCCTCACAAAGCCATGAAACCCGTTGCAATTGTTGGCGCGGGCATCACGGGTTTGACCGCTGCGTTTTACTTGAAGCGCAGCGGTATCCCGGTGACGGTCTATGAAGCCGGCGGGCGGGCAGGGGGTGTGATCCAGTCCCTGCGGAAGGACGGCTACCTCGCCGAGTTTGGACCCAACACGCTTCTCGAAACATCGCCGAAAATCGCGCAACTCGTCCGCGACGCAGGACTGCAATCCCGGCGGCTCGATCCCGATCCCAAAGCCGAGGCGCGTTACGTCGTTCGCTACAAGAAACCCATCGCGATGCCCGGCTCGCCGGCGGGTTTTTTCACGACGGAACTGTTTTCGCTCAAAGCCAAGCTGGCCGTGTTGCGAGAGCCATTTGCTTCGCCGCGACGGGATGGAGTCGAGGAAAGCATCGCGCAATTCGTGGTGCGCCGGTTCAACCAGGAATTTCTGGATCACGCGATTGATGCGCTGGTCGCGGGGATTTATGCCGGCGATCCGTACAAGCTGTCCGTCACCCACGCGTTTCCCAAGCTCAAGGCGCTGGAAGACAGGTATGGCTCCATGATAAAAGGCCAGATTTTTGGGGCGCGGGACCGAAAGAGGAGCGGCGAGGTGGCCAAGGACCGCGCGCCGAAGTTTTCATTTGATGAAGGATTGCAGGTTTTGCCCGACACGTTGCGCGGGCATCTGGGCGACGCGGTGAAGCTCAACACCTCCGTCATGAAACTCATCCGGACACAGGAAGGCTGGACTCTCGAGTCTCGTGAGAATGGCCGTGAGACTCGGGCCGAACATGGAGCGGTGATTTATTGCGGCACGGCGTTCAGACTGGCGGAGTTGCAGATTGAGACGGACGGGGTCTCGGCTCAGGCCGCGCCGCCGCGAGTCCAGGCCGGCCGGCAGGCCGGCCCTACCGAACCCGCGCAAGGGGCCGATGCAAAGGAAAAATTTCCGGACCTCACCGCCTTTTCCGAGATCCGTTACCCGCCGGTGGCAAGCGTGGTGCTGGGCTTCCGGCGGGAGGACGTGGCCCATCCCTGCGAAGGATTCGGCATGTTGATCCCGAAAATCGAAGGCTTCAAAATTCTCGGAACCATCTTTTCGTCGTCGTTGTTTCCGAATCGCGCGCCCGCCGGGCATCTCACCCTCACGAGTTATGTCGGCGGAGAGCGATACCCCGAACTGGCATCGCTGCCGCCCGGCAAGCTTTACGAACTGACTTGTGAAGATTTGCGGGTGCTCCTGGGTGTGAGAGGCGACCCCACCTTCAAACACTGCGTGTTTTATCCCAAGGCGATTCCCCAATACAATGTCGGTTACGGCCGGTACCGAGACCTGATGACGGATATCGAAGCCAGGGCCCCCGGTTTGTTCCTGGCCGGCCATTATCGCGACGGCGTTTCGCTGAGCGATTCCATTGTGTCCGGTTGCAATGTGGCGGAGAGGGTGGGGGAGGCGTTGAAGCGTTAAAGCGGTGGAGCATTGACGCGGGTAGTGGTTGAGTTGGGTGGGGCGAGCGTCCTCGCGAGCTGGCTCGTCAGGAGCCTCGCCCCACCCAACGTTATAAAGAGTGCCCAGCTCTGGACCGTTCCAGCGTGACTGCCACGGCCCACCCGATGTAACGTTTCAGCGATTTAACCTTGTAACGACTCAACGAATTCATGCCCAAAGGCGTCTTATTGGTCAATTTGGGTTCGCCGGATTCGCCTTCTGTCCGGGACGTGCGAAAATATCTGCGCGAGTTTCTGATGGATGGCCGTGTGCTGGACATGCCGTGGCCGATCCGGTTTTGCGTGGTGAATTTCGCCATTCTGCCGACCCGCCCCAAGGAATCGGGGCACGCCTATGAAAAAATATGGACGAAGGACGGTTCGCCATTGGTCGTCACGAGCAAACACGTCCAGGCCGCGCTGCAAAAACGCGTGAGCGTTCCAGTCGAACTGGCGATGCGCTACCAAAGTCCTTCCATCGGAAGCGGAGTGACAAACCTGTCGGCCAGGGGGGCTGACGACGTTCTGCTCATCCCGCTCTTTCCGCACTATGCGATGTCGAGCTGTGAAACCGCCGTGGTGCGCGTGCGGGAGGTCGCGGCAAGACTTGCGCCGCGGATGAAAGTGATGGTGCAGGCGCCATACTACGACGCGCCGGATTACATCACAGCGCTGGCGGCCAGCGCGGCGGATTACCTGAAACAGGACTACGATCATCTGCTGTTCAGCTTTCACGGCATCCCGGAGAGGCATATCAGAAAATCGGACATCACGGGCTGCCATTGTCTGACCGTGCCGGATTGCTGTGAAATCGCCAGCCCGGCGCACGCGACGTGTTATCGCGCCCAATGTTTCAAGACGGCGGCGGCGTTTGTGGCGAAGTCGGGTGTGCCGGCGGGGAAATATTCCGTCTCATTTCAATCGCGCCTTGGAAAAGACCCATGGCTGAAACCGTACACCGACTATGAATTGCCGCGCCTGGCGCAGGAGGGCAAAAAAAGGATGCTCGTCCTCTGCCCGACGTTTGTTTCGGATTGCCTTGAGACGATCGAGGAGATCGGCATGCGCGGGTGCGAGCAGTTCATGCGGGCGAGCGGAAAGGAGTTCACGCGCATTCCGTGCATGAACGAGCATCCGCTGTGGATTGCGGCGCTGGAGAAAATGGTGGAACGATTTACCGGCGGAACGGCGGAACAGGGGATGGCGGGGGCATCCCGGGTCAACTGACGGGACAGCGGGCGGGAACGGCGACCGGTTCAACCAGGATCAGCCGCGCCAATTGCTCGCTGATGGCCAGCCGGGCGTTGCAGACCTGGCAGATCAGGTTGTTGCGGCTCGTGACTAGCCTGACGATCTGATCTTCGCACAAACCGATTTCGCGCAGGCGGTTCTGCAATTCGGGCGCGGCGCACAGTTGCCTGATCCGCACCACCACGCCGACCTGCACCCGGTTTAACGGACAGAGTTCGCAACGCTGCCCCTCGTCCGGACTCAAATGTGCGATCGCCATTAAACTCATATCAACACCCCCACTTTCATCGCAACCGCTCCCATCAACCAACCATATCTTGTTAATTGCTGGACATGACTTGCTTGGCCGACCCACCGCATCGTAGGGTGGCCTGTGGTCGTCCGTCTCCGCGCAGCACGGTCCTCTCCATGAGCCAGCATCACAGCGGTGCAACCTTTTGTTGCATATGCGACAAAAAGGTTGTCCTACGCGGTTCATGGTCCCCATGCGCGATTTCGGAATCGTGGAGGCTTTCCATAAACCGGGCAGGGCCCGACCTGCGGTCGGCCTCGACGCCCGGCAGTGCGTCGCTGCCGGGTTCAAGGTCCCATGCGGTTTATGATCCCCATTGCGCGCCTGATCCTCAAACGCATTCCTTGACTCGTTGCCCGGCGGTTTTATTATGCGATCTTCGTTTTGATTTGGTGTGGTTGAAATTGAAAAAGAAAGATGAGCACGATTTATGACATGAAGGCGCGTGAGATCCTTGACTCACGCGGTAACCCAACTGTGGAAGTGGACGTGATTCTGGCGGGCGGAGCCGTCGGACGCGCGGCAGTGCCTTCGGGCGCGAGCACGGGCGAGCATGAAGCCATTGAACTGCGCGACGGCGACAAGCGGCGGTTCGGCGGCAAGGGCGTCTCCAAGGCGGTCAAGAACGTCACGGACAAAATCTTTCCCGCGCTGCAGGGCGTCGATGCGCTGGATCAATTGACCGTTGACCGCATCATGATCGACCTGGACGGGACGGAAACCAAATCCAAGCTCGGTGCGAATGCGATTCTCGCGGTTTCACTCGCGAATGCCAAGGCGGCCGCCGAGGCAATTGGAATTCCGCTCTTCAAGTATCTCGGCGGCCCCAACGCAAAAGTGCTTCCGGTTCCCATGGCCAATGTGATCAATGGCGGCGCACACTCGGACGCCCCGATCGATTTTCAGGAGTTCATGATCATGCCTCTTGGGCTGCCGACCTTCAGCGAAGGTCTGCGCGCGATCACCGAAACGTTTCACGCGCTCAAGGGAGTTCTCAAGAAACGCGGCCTCAGCACGGCGGTTGGCGACGAAGGCGGATTCGCGCCGAAACTCGGCAGCGTCGAGGAAGCCTTGGAAACCATCATTCAGGCCATCAAGGACGCGGGATACAAGGAGGGCAAGGACATCTACCTCACGCTCGACCCGGCGGCGTCCGAGTTCTACGTCGGCAACGGCAAATACACGTTCAAGAAAAGCACCGGCAAGACGGTGACGGGCGATGACCTCGTGTCGTTTTACGCCAGGCTCGTGGCCAAGTATCCCATCGTGAGCATTGAGGACGGCTGCGGCGAAAGCGACTGGACGACATGGAAAAAGCTCACCGACAAGCTTGGCGACAAGATCCAACTGGTGGGCGATGACCTGTTCGTCACGAACGTGAAGTTCCTCAAGAAGGGCATCGATTCCGGCACGGCCAATTCGATCCTCGTCAAAGTGAACCAGATCGGCTCGCTGACCGAGACGCTCGATTGCATCGAACTCGCCAAGACCCACGCTTACACGTCCGTCATCAGCCATCGCTCGGGCGAAACCGAAGATGCCACGATTGCGGACATTGCCGTGGCGACCAACGCCGGCCAGATCAAGACCGGCTCCCTGAGCCGCTCGGACCGCCTGGCGAAATACAATCAACTCCTGCGCATCGAGCAGATCCTCGGCAAAAACGCGGTGTACGCGGGCCACATGGCGTTGCCCAAGGGGCGGTAGGGGGCGCATCCGAACGCTGGCACCGGTTGCAAGCAGGCCGGAGCGCGGCGATTACAGCACCGCTTCCTCGGGCCAGCATTTCTATCGCGCCGTCTGGCAGCCCTAGCAGCCGCTGGGAGGTCAGGCGCGGAAAAAGCGCGCTGCGAGCACCTTCGCGGCGCAACCGAAAACCGCCAGCATGGCGACCGGTTTCAGGATTGCACTGAACCCGCTGCCGAAACTGATGACCTGATTCAGCGCCTCCACGCCTCCGGCGCGGCGTTTCTGAAATCGGCTTCGAGAATGAAAAGGCGATCGCCGCCCAACCGCTCCTGCAACTCGGGCAAAGTGCCCTTGGCCAGCAACCGGCCATGATCGATGATTCCAATCCGCTGGCAAAGCGCCTCGGGTTCCTCCAGGTAATGGGTGGTGTAAAGAATCGCAGTGCCGGAAGCGCGCAGGCCCCGGATGAATTCAAGAATATTCAACCGCGCCTGCGGATCAATGCCCATGGTCGAAACCCTGGGCTATTCTCGGTCGTCCCTGACGGGACTTCGGAATCCGTGTGCATCCATGTGCATCCATGTGCATCCGTGTGCATCCGTGTGCATCCGTGTGCATCCGTGTGCATCCGTGTGCATCCGTGATTGAATCGGAAATCGTGCGCGGAGCCGTGGCATAGTCCATAAATCAGCGGTTGAGAATGCTTCCTCGCGCTCCGGCCGCGTTAACATCTTTTTTACGCAATTGACCCTCAATTTAACTACCCCAACAGCAGAACACGACCGAGTATGCAGCCACGAATATGACCAGTGTGTTGCAAAAGAAAAACGCCGCAGGAATCGACAGCAATCTCTCCATCCGGATGGCCGGGCGGGAGAATGACCCGGGAGCATTTGTATGAGTGACCTGATCTACATCATTGTAATCATTGCTTTCTTTATCATTGCCGGCTTCTACGCAACGTTCTGCGAAAAGCTCTAGGAGTGACTATGGAAAATCTTGTCGGCGGCGCTATTGCCTTCTTGCTGTTCATCTATCTGCTCGTGGCCATGCTACGGCCGGAAAAGTTTTGAGGAACTCACATGCACTCTATTGATTGGTTGCAACTTTCAGTGTTTGTCGGGGTCCTGGCTTTGATCACCAAGCCCATGGGCCTTTACCTGGTTCGAGTGCTCGATGCCAGGGGAAAGACGTGGCTCGATCCGGTTCTAAAACCTTTGGAGCGGCTGACGTATTGGGCGATGGGTGTGAAGCCGGACCAGGAGCAGGGCTGGAAGCAATACACCTTCGCCATGTTGTTGTTCAGCCTGGTGAGTTGCCTGTTCACTTATGCTATTCTGCGATTCCAGCACCTGCTGCCGCTCAATCCGCAGGGCTTTGGCCCGGTGAGCCCCGATCTGGCGTTCAATACTGCGGTCAGTTTTGTCACCAACACCAATTGGCAGAGTTACGGCGGCGAATCCACGATGTCCTATCTCTCGCAGATGGTCGCCCTGGTGATCCACAATTTTACTTCAGCGGCCACCGGCATCGCTCTTGCCGCAGCCCTGGTTCGCGGCATCGCGCGACACACGGCCCAAACGATTGGCAACTTCTGGGTGGATCTCGTGCGCATCACCTATTACCTGCTGCTGCCCATTTGCCTGGTCGTCGCCGTTTTCTTGGTTTCACAGGGAATGATTCAAAACTTCAAACCCTACACCAAAGCCAAACTCACAGAACCTTACACCATCCAGGTTCCCAAAACCGATGACAAGGGCCAACCCGTGACAACGAACGTCGCTGTCCTGGTTCAAGCGCCCAAGCTGGACGAGAAAGGTCAGCCGGTAATGACCAACGGCGTGGCGATGATGGTCGATGTGCCGAAGCTCGACGAGAAAGGCCAACCCGCGATGACCAATGTGCCGGTCATGGTCGATCAAAAAGTGGAGGAGCAAGCCATCGCGCAAGGTCCGGTGGCGTCACAGATCGCCATCAAAATGCTCGGCACGAACGGCGGCGGATTTTTCAACGCCAATGCCTCCCATCCGTTCGAGAACCCGACGCCGCTTTCCAACTTCATCCAGATGCTCTCTATTTTCACGATCGGCAGCGGCCTGACCTATTACCTCGGCCGAATGACGAAAAACCAGGCCCATGGATGGTCGGTTTGGTCGGCCATGATGCTGTTGTTCCTGGGTGGCGTGTTGCTTTGCTGGTGGGCTGAGTCGAGGGGGAACCCGATTCACCAGCAGCTCGGGGTGGCTGTGGCAGACGGGAATATGGAAGGCAAAGAGGTCCGCTTTGGCATTTTCAATTCCGCCTTGTTCGCCACTGTCACCACCGATGCTTCCTGCGGCGCGGTCAATTCCATGCACGATTCCTTCACCGCACTGGGTGGCTTCGTTCCGTTGTTCAACATGCAACTCGGCGAAATCATCATCGGTGGCGTGGGCGCGGGGCTCTACGGTATGCTCGTTTTCGTCGTGCTCGCTGTCTTCATCGCTGGCCTGATGGTTGGGCGCACGCCCGAATACCTCGGCAAGAAAATCCAATCTTACGAGGTGAAAATGGCAATGCTGGCGCTGCTGGTGCTGGCCCTTTCCATTCTTGGCTTTGCCGCCTGGGCGTCGGTCAGCCAATGGGGACTGGCGGGGTTGAACAACTCCGGCCCGCACGGATTGAGTGAAATCCTTTACGCATTCAGTTCCGCCAACGGAAATAACGGCAGCGCCTTCGCCGGCTTGAATGCCAATACTCCCTGGTATAACACAACCATCGGCCTCGCCATGTTGATCGGTCGGTTCCTGATGATTGTGCCCATCATGGCCATGGCCGGATCGCTCGCGCAAAAGAAGATTGTCCCCTTGAGCGCCGGCACTTTCCCGGTTTCCGGCTTCACTTTCGTCCTGTTGCTGCTCGGGACGGTCCTGCTGGTCGGCGCGCTCAACTTTCTGCCTTGCCTGACACTCGGGCCGATTGTCGAGCACTTCCAGACCCTTCTGGGAAAACTCTATTGATTGATTCGCGCTTTCACCCTATGACACAGAAACCTCCTTCTCTATTTGATTGGAAAATCGCCGGGCCGGCGACGATGGACGCGTTCAAGAAGCTCGACCCCCGGTTAATGATCAAAAATCCGGTCATGTTCGTGACCATGGTCGGCGCGGCGCTGACCACCGTCGGGATTTTCACCCCGCGGCTGGATCGCGGATTTATCGCTCAATTGGCGCTCTGGTTGTGGTTCACGGTATTGTTTGCCAATTTTGCCGAGGCGATGGCCGAAGGCCGGGGCAAAGCCCAGGCCCAGGCCTTGCGCAAGACCCGCGTGCAAACGAAAACGCGCCGCATCGGCAGCAACGGGCAACTTGAAGAAGTCAATGCCTCGGAACTCCGCAAGGGAAATGTCGTCCTGGTGCGCGCGACCGAAATCATTCCCGCCGACGGCGATGTCATCGAAGGCGCTGCCTCGGTGGACGAATCAGCCATTACGGGCGAATCGGCACCGGTGATTCGCGAGAGCGGCGGTGATCGCAGTGCCGTCACCGGCGGCACGCGGGTGCTGTCGGACGAAATCAAAATTCGCATCTCCGTCAATCCCGGCGAAGGATTTCTGGATCGGATGATTTCCCTGGTGGAAGGTGCGCAGCGCCAAAAGACGCCGAACGAAATCGCATTGACGATTCTATTGGCCGCGTTGACGGTGATTTTCCTGCTGGTCTGTGTGACGCTGAAGCCGTTCGGCATTTATTCCGGCGCTGAATTCTCCGTGCCGGTTTTGATCGCGCTGCTGGTGTGTTTGATCCCGACGACGATTGGCGGGTTATTGAGCGCGATTGGCATTGCCGGCATGGATCGTTTGCTGCAGCACAACGTGCTGGCGATGAGCGGCCGCGCGGTTGAGGCGTCGGGCGACGTGGATGTGTTGCTGCTCGACAAGACCGGGACGATCACACTCGGCAATCGCCAGGCGACGGAATTCATTCCCGCGCCGGGCGTCACCGAGCAGGAACTGGCCGATGCCGCGCAATTGTCTTCGTTGGCGGACGAAACGCCGGAAGGCCGAAGCGTTGTCGTGCTGGCGAAGAAATTCGGCATTCGCGAACGCCAGCTCCATGAAATGCCCGGCGCACAATTCATCAACTTCACCGCCCAAACGCGCATGAGCGGTGTGGATTTGAACGGTGTGCAATATCGCAAAGGCGCAACCGACGCCATCCGCGGGTTCGTCAACGACAGCATCTCGACAGCAACGGAGCATACCATCGAAAGAATTTCCAAGTCCGGCGGCACACCTCTTGTGGTTGCAACGCGCGAGAAAGTATTGGGCGTCATTCACTTGAAAGACGTTGTGAAAGGCGGCATCAAAGAGCGTTTTGCCCAGTTCCGCAAGATGGGAATCAAGACCATCATGATCACCGGCGACAACAAACTGACGGCGACGGCCATCGCCGCCGAGGCGGGCGTGGATGATTTCCTCGCCGAAGCGAAACCGGAGGACAAACTCGCGCTCATCCGAAAGGAACAAAGCGGCGGGCGCATGGTGGCCATGATTGGCGACGGGACGAATGACGCGCCGGCGCTGGCCCAGGCTGATGTCGGCGTGGCCATGAACACCGGCACACAAGCCGCCAAGGAAGCAGGTAACATGGTGGACCTGGATTCCAATCCGACCAAGCTCCTCGAGGTCATTGAAATCGGCAAGCAATTGCTCATTACGCGCGGTTCGCTCACCACCTTCAGCATCGCCAACGACGTCGCCAAATACTTCGCAATCATTCCGGCAATGCTGGTCGGAACCTTTCCGGCCATTGCGCCGCTCAACATCATGCGCCTCCACAGCCCGACCAGCGCCATCCTGAGCGCCGTCATTTTCAACGCGCTGATCATCATCACCCTGATTCCGCTGGCGTTGCGCGGCGTAAAGTTTGAGCCGATCGGGGCACTGGCCATTCTCCGGCGCAACCTCCTCATCTACGGCTTGGGCGGCGTCATCATTCCATTTGCCGGAATCAAATTCATCGATGTCATCATTACGGCCCTCAGACTCGTTTAAGGTATGAAAGAATTCTTCGCTGAAATTCGCGGTGCAGTGATGTCCACCTTGATCCTTGCGGTGGTTTGCTGCGGGCTTTATCCGCTCGTCGTGTTCGGAATCGCTCAGGCGCTCTTCCACGACAGAGCCAACGGCAGTTTGATTGTTGATCCCAGCGGCACCCTGCGCGGCTCGCGGTTGCTGGGCCAACAGTTCACCGCGGACAAATATTTCCATTCGCGCCCTTCGGCTGCGGGTAATGGTTACGATCCCACCAGTTCGGGCGGCAGCAATTTTGGCCCAACCTCGCAGAAACTCCACGATTCCATTGCTCAGAACATCGCGGATTACCGCGCACAAAACGGGCTGGCCACGAACGCGCCGGTGCCCGCCGACGCCGTCACTGCTTCCGGCAGCGGCTTGGACCCGCACATCAGCGTGCGCAACGCCGAGCTTCAGGCCCCGCGCGTCGCCAGGGCCCGGGGCCTGAGCGTGGAAAAGGTTCTCGAACTTGTGCGCTCGAACACCGAAGGTCCGGATCTCGGCTTTCTTGGCGAGCCGGGTGTGAACGTCCTCACCCTCAACCTGGCTCTGGACAGTTTGAACGCCAAATGATTGCGTATCCAAGCGCTTCCGGGCTAAACCCGCCGTTTCCAGATTTGCGGGTCCCTGGCAGCGTGAAAAACAGAGAACACCGTAATTTGATTCGTTTCCGGCGTTTAGAAAACCAGGTAGGGAAACCTTCTCACCAGCGCCATGCGAACGTGCTTATGTGCCACCGGATACGCTTCGGGATTGCGCTGTAGCGAAGCGATGCAGCCATCGACGCATCATAGAAACTCATGACCCAAACCGGCTTTAAGCTGTTCGTACCAGGCATGCGCTTGTTCCATCTCCGCCTCGGCCGCCGGCTTGAGGATGACGCGCCGGGTCATTTCGATTTGCCAAGACGACGCCTTAAGTCATTCCAATCCGTTCCGGTATCCGGGTGGAGCCGATGATCTTCAACTCGCCGATCCAACTCCTCTCGCAGGGCATCCGGAACGGGCAGTGTCTCTCCCGATGCAGCAATCGAGTCCCAGATGTCTTCCACCAGTTGGATGCGTTCGGCCACGCTCAGGGCCAAAACGTCCTTCATGGCAATCGCGCTCATACGCCTGAATTTGTCATCGTCTGTCTGCCGATTCATGGCGAATCCACGTCCTTTCACCTTCCGTCTCTCTCAACCCTCAACATTCAACCCTCAACTCCGCTCAGCTCCGCTTCAGTTCGAAAAACCGCATGAACAAATTATGGCTGAACAGAGCCTCCTCACGTCAGCTCCTGCTTTTTCAACGGGCTGTTACGCCCGCCTGTTCATTCTCGGGCGGTTCGACATTCACCGTTTTGGAGTTCAATCGTTTCGGACGGAAATTCAACATCTCCGTCTATTCGACCGCCGCTCCGTAACAGGAGCCGATAACCGAGACTGCCAGTGGTTTCGATGACAACTCTTCCGTGGGTCCCTTCCAGCTTTTTTCTGAGGTTGGAGATGAAGACACGCAAGTATTGCCCTTGATTCTCTCCTTCCGCACCCCAGACCGAACGAAGCAGGTGTTTGCCGGTGACCACCTTGCCCGCATAGGCGACGAGCGCGTGAAACAGCGCCTCTTCGGTGGGTGTGAGATCAATTCTGCGACCGCTCAAGACAACCAGGTGTTTGATCAAATCCACCTTGAGGTCTCCCTCGATCAGCACCGGCTCCTCGAATTCACTGGGAATGCAACGTCGGAGGACTCGAAGGCGGGCGAGCAATTCCGCTTCGCTGAACGGTTTTGTCATATAATCGTTCGCGCCCCCATCGAGCGCCGCGACGGTGTCCGCCTCGCGATTGCAGACGGAGAGCACCAGCACCGGAGTTTGGCCTGATTGGCGCAACCGCTTCAGCACCGTCATGCCGCCCATGTCCGGCAACGCCAACTCGAGAATGATCACGTCCGGCTGACACGCTCTCGCGGCAGCCAGACCCAGATGGCCGTTCTCCGATTCAAACAGGCGATAATGTTGCGATTCCAGCAGCATCCGCAACAGGCGCCGGTTCGCCTTATCATCGTCAATGAGCAACGCGATGGGATTCGGCTTCACGGCATGACGCAGGGACTGTAGATGGCCAAGGCAGCCTGACTCCCTGGCGGTTTACACGCGCATCATCAACCTTTCGATGGTGCGCCGGTTTCGGCTTTCTTCGCTTCGGCCTGGGCCTGGTCGAGGGCCACGTTCAACAGCAACACATTCACTCGCGCCTGGCCGAGAAAGCCCCACTGCGGCGGCTCGGTGAATTGATCCACCAGCGCCTTGACTTTGTCCTCGCTCATGCCGCGCGAGGCGGCCACGCGAGCGATCTGAAGACGCGCGGCTTCGGGGCTGATATGCGGATCAAGGCCACTGGCCGAGGCATAGATCATGTCGGCCGGCACGGGCGTGTTGGTGGGCAGGTTGTTCCCGCTGATGAAGGCAGAGATGTTGTTTATGACATTCGTGTGCAAGGGCGCGCTGGTGGGTCCCAGGTTGCTGCCACTTGACGCCACGATGCCCGATGGCCCCGTGCCGTAACCACATGCCGACGGTCGCGGCCAGAAGTAATTGGTGCCTTGGAACTGCTGCGCCAGGAACGCAGAACCGATGATTTTGCCGTCCCGCTGGACCAGGCTTCCATTCGCCTGATCGTGAAACGCCACTTGCGCGATGACAGTAATGATGACCGGGTATATTACTCCGGCCACGATACTCCACAAAATCGTCTGCCTTACGGATTGGATAATAAGTTTTATCATAGTATTTCCTCGTTTGAGTTTAAGGGCATCGGCGGATCAAGGTGCCAGGTGGACCAACACCAGGAGCATATCGATCAATTTGATGAATATGAACGGCACGATGATGCCGCCAATGCCATAAATCAGCATGTTGTTGCGCAAAATCACGGCGGCGCCAAGAGGACGGTATTTCACACCTTTCAACGCAAGGGGAATCAGCGCCACGATGATCAAGGCGTTGAAAATGACCGCCGCCAGGATGGCGCTCTGCGGCGAGTGCAGATACATGATGTTCAGCTTGTCGAGCGGGCCGCGACCCCCGGCGCTTGCCGCGTAGAGCAATCCAAACATCGCCGGCAGGATGGCAAAATACTTCGAAACATCGTTGGCGATGCTGAACGTGGTCAGCGCGCCGCGCGTCATCAGCAATTGCTTGCCGATTTCCACCACCTCGATGAGCTTGGTCGGGTTGCTGTCCAGGTCCACCATGTTGCCGGCTTCGCGCGCGGCTTGGGTGCCGGTGTTCATCGCCACGCCCACATCGGCCTGCGCCAGCGCCGGTGCGTCGTTGGTGCCGTCGCCAATCATCGCGATCAGTTTGCCGCCTTCCTGTTCCTTGCGGATGCGGGCCAGCTTGTCCTCCGGCTTCGCCTGCGCAATGTAATCGTCCACACCGGCCTCGGCGGCAATCGCGGCCGCGGTCAGTTTGTTGTCACCGGTGATCATCACCGTGCTGATGCCCATCTTGCGGAGTTGCGCGAAGCGCTCTTTAATGCCGCCTTTGACGATGTCTTTGAGGTGGATGATGCCGAGCGGCCGGCCGCCATCGGCCACCAGCAACGGGGTGCCTCCTTGTCGTGAAATCTCGTCCACCTTGTTCATCATGCTTTGGTCCACCTGTCCGCCCTTCTCTTTCACAAGTTTTGCCATGGCTTCGGCTGCGCCTTTGCGAATGCAACGGATCGGATGACCAGTGGGCTCGATTGCCAACGACGGTGGTGCAGAAGCAGCTTTCGAGCGGCCGGTGATGGCCATCTCGTTCTTCTTCACGTCCGGCTGGGGTTGTGGCTCCGCGTAAAGGTCCACGCCGCTCATTCGTGTTTGCGCCGTGAATGGCACGAAGGTCGCGAATCGTTCGGCCACTTCCTGGCCCCGCAGACCATATTTTTCTTTCGCCAGCACGGCGATGGAGCGGCCCTCAGGCGTTTCATCGGCCAGAGAAGCGAGTTGTGCGGCTTCCGCAAGTTCTTCCACTTTGACGCCCGGAGCAGGAATGAATTCCGTCGCTTGACGGTTGCCGAGTGTGATCGTCCCGGTCTTGTCGAGCAGCAGTACGTCCACGTCGCCCGCAGCCTCGACCGCCCGACCGCTCGTCGCCAGGACGTTGCGGCGCATCAAACGGTCGATGCCGGCGATGCCGATCGCGCTCAAAAGGCCGCCGATAGTCGTCGGGATCAAACAAACAATCAGCGACAGCAGCACGGGAATGGAAGTCAACACCACTCCCTTCTGACCAGCCTGGTTTTCGTTGTAATGGGCGTAAGGCGGCAGCACAAAGACCACGACGATGAAAAGCGCCGTCAGGCTGACCAACACGATGTTCAGCGCGATCTCGTTCGGCGTTTTTTGGCGGCGCGCGCCTTCAATCATCTCAATCATCCGGTCGAGAAAGGAGTGGCCGGCTTCGGCGGTGACCCGCACCACGATCCGATCACTGAGCACCCGGGTGCCTCCGGTTACTGCGCTGCGATCCCCTCCGCTTTCACGCACCACGGGCGCGGACTCGCCCGTAATCGCCGATTCATCCACCGTGGCAATGCCCTCCTCGATTTCACCGTCGGCGGGAATCAACTCCCCGGCTTCGCATACAAAGTAGTCGCCCACTTTCAGATCCGAGCTGGCGATCTGAACCTCTTTGTCATCCACAATCGCGCGTGCCATGGTCTTCGTGCGCATTTTCTTGAGTGCATCGGCATGCGCTTTGCCCCGGCCTTCGGCCATTGCTTCGGCGAAATTGGCAAAGAGGCAGGTGAACCACAGCCAGAAGCAAATCTGTATATTGAACAGGTTCAACTGGCCTGGCAGGAAAAGAATGATTGTCGTCCAGATGGAGCCAAGCCACACAACGAACATCACCAGGTTCTTGATTTCGTCGCGCGGATGCAGCTTCTTGAACGCGTCAATCACCGCCTGACGGAACAGCTCCGAATACTTGAATTCGATTTTTGTGCTCATATGAATTTTGTTGAAAGTTGTTGGGATGATTTAGAACGCTCGACCCGCCAGCATCAATCCATGCTCGACGATCGGTCCCAGGCAGAGTGCCGGGAAAAACGTCAGCGCCGCGACGACGCAGATGACACCCGTCAACGTGAGGCCAAACGTCAGGCCGTGAGTGGGGAGCGTGCCCGCGGAGGCTTCGACGGTTTTCTTGGAAGCCAGTCTGCCCACAATCGCCAATATGGATATGATGGGGATGAATCGTCCGATCCAGATGACAATCCCGGCGCCGATGTTGTAGAAGGGCGTGTTGGCGTTCAGCCCGGCGAAGGCGCTGCCGTTGTTGTTGGCCGCCTCAGCGAAGCAGTAAAGTACTTCGCTTAATCCGTGCGGGCCGCCGTTATTCATACTGGACAGGCCCTGCGGCACCTCGACGGCCAGGGCCGTCGGAAGGAGACACGCTGCGTTTGGAACGAGAACGCCGATCACAGCCCAGGTGGCCACCCACGCGTCAAGTTTCTTGCCCAGATATTCCGGCGTTCGTCCAATCATCAGCCCGGCAATGAACACCGTGATGATCACGTGGAACAACATGCAATACATGCCGCAGCCGATGCCGCCGAAGAGCATTTCGCCGATCATGATGTTCCACATTGGCATCATTCCGGCCAGCGGCATCCAACTGTCATGCATCGAATTGACCGAGCCGTTGTCGATCGCGGTGCAGGAAGTGCCCCACAATACGCTGTTCATCACCCCAATCCGCTGTTCCTTGCCTTCCATGTTCGGCATCGCGCCGGCCATCACCGGATTGGGCCGCGACTCGTAGTACCAGGCCACGATGAATGAAAGCACAAACAGGGCGAGCATCACGTTGAACAAACACCAGGCGTGCTTCTTGTTCCCGACCAGCAGCCCGAACATATAGACCTGCGCCATCGGCACGACAATGATCGCCAGCAATTCCAGGAAATTGGTCAGCGGAGTGGGATTCTCATACGGATGCGCGCTGTTTACGTTGTACCAGCCGCCGCCGTTGGTGAAGAGTTGCTTGATCGATTCAAGCGACGCCACGGGTCCGATCGGGATGGGTTGAGTATCGACCTTGGCATCCACCATGACCGGCACATTGGTCATGATGGGCAGGCCTTTGGAGTCCACCTGCGGCACATCGATCATCACCGCAGCGCCGTTGGCCATCATGGGTTGGCCTTTGGCATCCAGCTTCGGGGCTTGCAGCACCAACTGGATGTTGGTGGTCACGTTGTTGCCTTTGTCATCCGTTTTTTGCACCTGCGTGGTGTACGGCTCCATGAGGCTGGCGGTGGGGTAGGGCTTCCAGGTCTGCGGTACGCCTTGCCAGGCCAATGGAATGGCCCAAAGCACGGAAATCGGTAGCACGAAATAAAGGAGGCCCCGGGTCAGATCGACCCAGAAATTGCCGACAGTCTTGACCGAAGCCCGCTTCAAGGCCCGCCCCACAGCCACCAGGACCGCAAGCCCCGACGCGCCACTCAGAAACTGGTGCACCATGATGGCGAAGATCTGCGAAAAGTAACTCATGGTCGTCTCGCCCGCGTAGGACTGCCAGTCCGCATTGCACGTGAAGCTCCAGGCCTGCATGAATGCCAGATGCCAGGAGCAGTTGGGCAGTTTTTGCGGATTCAGCGGCAGCCATTGCTGGGTCATGAAGATCGCCAAGTCTGCCGCGAAGCCGACCGTGGCGAACAGCAGCACGGCCCAGAAGTACGTCAACCAGGTCATCTCCTCGTTCGGATCGATCCCCGTCAGCCGGTAGATGACATTCTCGATTGGATGGAAAATCGGATGAAGAATGGTTTTCTCACCTTTGTACACCTTCGCCATGAAACGACCCACCGGCGGCGTCAGTGCGATGCCCAACCCAAAGAAGAGTACGATCTGGATAATCTCGATTGTTGTCATAACTCAATTCGCTCAATGTCAGTTTGATTGCGGTGAGGCTTATGCAGGGATCGTGCCCGGCGCGTTTGGAAAATCGCAAACGGTTATGTCACAGAGGATTTTTCTGTCCGGTCCAGGGAGATGCCGAAGAAAAGCCAAGACGTGCAATTACCACGATGATTAAACCTCAACAATGTGGCACGAAAGAAACTCAAAGAAGCGAGGGAAGCATTAAAATTCTATCAAGTTGCGTTGCCTGACAGGGGCTGCTCTCCGCAAGCAACGCAGCTCGGCACTGCGCCAGATGACTGATCCTGCTTCTTCCATTATCCAAACGTCCCGACTCGCCCAGACCGACGTGGTCGAGAGACCGCCTCGTGGCATTGCCGGGTGAGGCGGTTTCAGAGGGCATCTTCTCCCTTTTCCTCAGTGCGAATACGCACAGCTTCTTCCACCGAGGACACGAAAACCTTTCCGTCCCCGATCTTGCCTGTTTTGGCGCCTTTCACCATCGCCGTGACCACGTCGTTCGCCCGGGTTTCAGGAACGACAACCTCAATTTTGATTTTGGGAAGAAAATCGACGGTATATTCGCTGCCGCGATAAATTTCGGTATGGCCCTTTTGACGGCCGAAACCTTTGACTTCAGTGACAGTCATCCCTTCAATGCCAATGTCGCTGAGGCAGTCTTTTACTTCCTCCAGTTCGAATGGTTTGATGATGGCTTCGATTTTTTTCATGTACTTCAGTTTAAGCGTTGGCGGCGACCAGTTTCGGCGGAGCTGATTCGGAAGGCATGCGCTGGCAATCCATTGGAACCAGGAGACGATACCCGACACTGCCTTCGGTTTGGATCAGGATCTCGTCGGCAGCCCCACGCAACTTCTGTCGGAGGCAGCGAATGTACACATGAAGATCGTGAAGCTTGCCATCCGAGTCGCTTCCCCAGACACAACGAAGCAAATATTTGCATGTAACCAGCGTTCCGGCGTGCCGCACAAGCGTGTAAAACACCGCTTCCTCGGTGGGAGTAAGATAGACCCGGCACCCCCGAAGAGTGACCAGATGAGACATAACATCCACCTGCAGGTCGCCGTTTACGAACAGCGGGCCATCCGGCTCCGCAGGCACCGGGCGCAGGAGCACCCGGAGCCTTGCCAGCAGTTCGGCGGAACCGAAGGGTTTGGTCATGTAATCATTGGCGCCGCTGTCGAGCGCGGTCACTTTGCTCTGTTCGCCATCCTGGACCGAGAGAATCAAGACCGGAGCCCGGTTCCATTCGCGCAATCGCTTTAGCACGGTCAGACCGTCTATATCAGGTAGAGAGAGGTCCAGGATGATCACATCCGGCTGCCGTGCCACAGCCTCTTTCATCCCCGTCTGGCCATTCTCGGCTTCGCAGACCTTGTAATGGTGGGGCTCCAGAACGACGCGCAACAGGCGCCGGATCGGCCGGTCAGCATCGATAAGCAATGCTATCGGATTGGGTTTCATTCAAGCCCCGTCATCGCCAGCGGGCCAAGCCGTGACGATTCGGTTGATTTTGGGGAGCGCGGGCGTCTCGCCTGCAGTTTTCGGCCTCTGGCTGAAAAAGTTGAAGCGGGCAGGGAAGATGAAGTCGGCGAGACGCCGGCTGCCGCAACCGGGACGGTCGCGCTCCCCATTTCCGACTGAATCGTTCTTGCCACAGCAAAGGCTGGAGCGGATGGAATTTCTTTCACGTGACCAGTATCACCTCGCCCGGCTCCGGCCGGGTAATCAAATGAAAGCCAAATCCCATAAAAATATCATAAAGGTTGAAACGACAAAAAGGTGAGATCAACCAGATCGCCGGCTCTTCACATTATTTTTACGTCCTTCGGTCACCTTTTAATTACCCCGGAATCGACCCGCGTGAAATAGTGCATCCATGAAAAACTCGATGAGCATTTGCAGCGTGGACAGGCGGGTGACGGTTACTGCTCCTTTAACGCAGCGATCTCGGTTTCACGAAGGATCAGCTATGCATGCATTCGGTTTCGAAAACAGCCGGGCATCATCAAACCTTCCTGCCTCTTTTCCCACGTCGAACGAGCTTGAGGTTGGCCAGGTGTTGGATGATCGATTCAAGATTTTGGATGTCATTAGCCGGGGTGGAATGGCGTGGATCTACGAGGCCTTGGATCGTCACACGGGACGATCCGTAGCTTTGAAAGTCCCATTGATGCAGTTCGAAAGCGATCCGGGCTTCTTTTGCCGCTTTCAACGCGAAGAGAACATCGGGCTTACGCTGGACCATCCGGATATTTTGAAAATGCTGCCTGCTGCGGACAAGAGCCGGCCCTATATCGTGATGGAATTTCTCGAAGGCCGGACCCTGGCTGCCCGGCTCCGCGAAAAGACGCGGTTGCCTGAAGGCGAAGCCGTGCGCATCGTCAGCCAGATTTGCGCGGGGCTTGATTACCTGCACAGGAATGGAGTGGTTCATCGAGACTTGAAGCCGGAGAACATCATGCTCTGCAAGGATGGCACTGTTCGCATCATGGATTTTGGCATTGCCAAATCCGAGAATGCACGACGTCTCACGTTTGGCGGCTTCTCGTCCACGATGGGCACACCGGACTACATTGCGCCCGAGCAGGTCCAGGGAAAGCGCGGTGATTCCCGGACCGACATTTACGCCTTGGGAGCGATGCTGTACGAAATGACCACCGGCTCTCCTCCCTACGACGGCGACAATCCCTACGTCATCATGAATGCCCGCCTCACTGGCGATCCCGAAGCGCCCCGCAAGCGGAACCCTCAGTTATCTCCGGAAATTGAGGAGATTATTTTGCACGCTCTTGAACGCAACCCGGCGAAGCGTTTCGCATCGGCCGCCTGCATGAAGGCGGAATTGAACGACTACAATGAGGTTCCGTTCACAGAGCGATTCAAGAGACTGCGGCCTCCCCAGCTCTGGAAGGCGCGGGTCCCGTTGCTGCCGAAGATTGCCGCTCTCGTTGTCATCCAGATCGCGGTTTTCTTTCTTCTCTTCTGGTGGTTCAGCCACCGGAGTCACCGCAACAACTCGGCAGTAACCACCAAGCCCGGCGTTGCTGATGCGAGACCACAAGTGAAATAGGCGTATGAAAAGCATCTGTTCCCAAACGCGCACGAATACCGAACGACCCATTGCCGAGGGTAATGGCGAATCTCATGTGAGCCATTGGGTGTTGAACTCGGCTCAGGGCGAGAACAATGCTCGGAACGAAAAGCGCCCCGCATTCGCTCCTAAAACCATTCTCGTTCCTCTGACGCTGTCGAGCAGTTCTCACGCGGCCCTCGCCATCGCTAAGAACCTTCCCCGCCAATCAGAGGCCACGCTGGTGCTGCTGCATGTCGTGCAACTCAATATTGCAGGCGAGGAGCGCGGAATTCAACGCACTCGCCTGCTCAATGAATTGTGTCGCAACGCGGAAACCCAATTGCGTGAGCTGGCCAATTGCATGGGCGACCAAGTGACCACGGAAATCCTCGTTTGCGAGGGGCGTCCCGCGGAGGTAATCGTCGAAACGGCAAGACGTTTGCAAGCGGACACGATCGTCATGTGCACGCATGGTTACCGCGGCTGGCTAAAATGGTTCCATCGCAATACTGCTCTCAACGTGATGCGGCAGGCCCCTTGCAGTACATGGCTGGTCGTGCCGGGAAAGCGCGGCGCCGCGGCCAGTGTGATGATCGTGGACCCCCTCCCGAACGAGCAAGCGCATTACTGCCCTTTGAATTTCGTGCGAACTGCGTAAAGCGAACTGCGTGCGGCGATGAACAGTGTCTTGCGATCCCCACCGCCGAAAGCCAGGCTTGTCGGACGATCGGGCACTTCAATCAAACCGATCCGTTTGCCGGAGTTGTCATAGACAAAGATGTTGCCCGCGCAGACGAATACGTTCCCCCTTTCGTCAACGGTCACGCTGCCTTCTCCTTCTTCACAGAACTTTTTCGGGTCGGAAAGCGAACCATCGGGATTCACAAGGAAGGACCACGTCACCTGGCCAAATTCATCGCCGACGTAGAAGCGTTTGCCGATGGCGCCGGGCGCGAGGCCGTAAGCCCGGCGCAAGTCTGTTTGACCTCCACCGCCAAAGCCTCCCCTGCCGAAATTGCCGCCGGTCCTGTTGCCGCCAAATGTTTGAGGAACGGGAATAAATGTGGTCCCGTCGGGAGAAACGAATTGCTGTGGATAGCGCCGTGTTGTGTCCTGAATAAAATCATGGCCGTCGCGCCAGTGGTTCACGGCCAGATACGCGGTCATGCCTTCGCGCGGCGCGGCGGCGACAGGATCAAGAACAGTGATGTCGTGTCCCGGTCTGTCAGGATGGAACGTGTAAGCGGCGCGGTTCGCGGTGATGACAATCAAGTCTCCGGCGCGGTCGCACGCAAGTTGCACCGGACCGGTTGGATCTTCGCGAACAATGCTCAGGTTGTGTGCAGCCGAGGACCAGCGATAAATCCGATTCCATCGATAATCGACGAAGTAAATATTCCCGGCAGAATCCGCCGTCGCGCACTCAATGTCATTGAATCCCTCTGCGAGCTTCTCGACCTTCGCGTCGGAAGCAAGGACCGAGGATCGGAGCGCTTCAGCCCGTTTTGGCGCATCGCCTGACAGTTGCAGCAGTGCAATCTCGCGCGAACGGATGTGAACGCCATGAGTCCGATCGAAAATCGTATTGTCCGCCGCGAGTTTGCTCGGGCTATAGACATGGACGTTGTGAAAACGCAAGTCGCGCGAATCACCGTCTGCAATCACGCCGTTCGGAAATGGCGAATAAGACGAGATGACGCGATAGAGGTAGAGATTCGCGAACGACAGGTTGGTGCAACTGGAGATATAAACGGGCTGGCAGTCCGGGCTCTCGCCTCGCTCCTCTTCCATCTGGCAGGCGTCCACCTGCCAGTTGGAGACGTTTCGGAAAATCATTTCATTCCGGACGTGATGTTCGCTCGAGAGCTCGTAGATCCGGCCTTCGGTCGCCGTGTCCGAGACGCAAATGCCCGCCGCGGCGTACGGGCTCGGCGTCCAAATGTTCGCGAAAGTTCCACCCCCACCGTCGGTCACCCAAAGACTGTAAGACTCTGAATTCCAGCGGCGGTTCGGATCCGCGTCGCCGGAGTTGTTGCTGTTGTAAATGGGAACGCGCGGGCCGTCGGGATAAGAAGTGCCGTGCCCGCCGAGGAAACGCACGTCATCCACGAGCGAGTCGGATCCGGCCATCCATTTGAGCCCAACTGCGCGCGTGTTGTTCGCCCCGCTGTCGAGACCGATGCCGACAATGATGTTTTTCCCACCCCGGGAGGATTCGATCATTCCCTTCGGATTGCCGAGGCCGGAAAACGCGGGCTCATCGTCCGCCAAACGGATCTGCGCTGCGATCGGATTGAGACCGATGAGTATCGTGTCGGGCTTGAGACGAATCGCATCTGTGATTTTGTAACGGCCCTTCGGAAAGAAAATCGTCTCATGCTGGCCAACCGCATCCTGGATCGCTTTCGTGTCATCCGTCTCGCCATCCCCTTTCGCGCCGAGCGACATGATGTTGGCCCACGTTTCAACGGATGGCAGCGCCGGAATGTCCGACGGCAACGGCGGCGGCATCGAGTTCAACCGGATCGCCTTGTAGACGTCCTCAACCCTGGGGGTCGCGCCAAGCTCGGGAATGTGCAATCCGTGCGCGAATGTCTTAATCGAGTAAATATCGCCGGCTCCGGCGACCTCTCTTCCGCTTTCTCGAAACTTCGCCAGCACGGGCACGTGTTGGCACACGACGTTTTCCAGGTTGATTTCCGTCCGCGCGTTCATTTCATCGCTGATGATGAGCGCCGGGCCGGTGATGTCTTCGAATCGGCAATCTTTCATCCAGAGTTCCTCGGCGCGGTCGGGATTGACGGAAATCGCGGTCGCAACGTGGGTGAACTGGTTGCGGATCAATGTCAGACCGCCCTCCTCGGTTTTTATCGCCGCAATACGCTGGCCTTCGTACGTGGCGTCAACGAGCGCGAACGGCCAGCTCGGCGACGGTTTGCCAGTAACGATGCCGTAGTCACCGCCAAAAAAATGCAGGTCTTCGGCTTCGTTGCCAACCGCGTCAATGCCGGCGAAGCCCGAGCCAATATGAAAATTCACATGCGCGATGTAGCAATGCTGCGCATAGTGCGAACGGATGCCCGCAGCCGCTGCGTTGCCCTCCCCGATCTCGATGTCAACATTGGCGAGCGCGCTGTAGAACGTGCCGGGATTCGCGTCCCCGAAGCTTGAGTCCACCTGGCTCGGCTGTTCTCGGGCGCCCTGCCTTCCGCCGCCGAATCCGCTGCTGAACCAAATCATATACTTTGGGGCTTCGTCGTGATTGGTGTAACCGGGCGTATTTGCGCCGAGGAGAATCACAGGTCGTTTCACGCCAAAGCCAATCACGCGCGTGCTTGCTGGAATGCCAATCGTCCGCGAAATGCGATAACGGCCTTCGGGAATGAGCAGCACGTGCCCGCTCCCCGCAGCCTGGCCAATCGCATTTTGCAGAGCCACGCTGTCGTCTCCAACCCCATCGGCATGGAGTTCGGGAAATTGTTCTTTCGTGAGAACAACCGCGGAGGGGTCGTCAGGCCTGGCGGTATAAAACGACACCTCCTGCGAGAACGAGCTGAGGGGCAAGGAGACGAGAAGGATTGAGAGGAATTTTGGCAGGTTCATATTTCCGAATCGCTGCGACGGTTCTTTTGCCTGTGCATCACCCACGGATTTTTCATAATGAACTGCGCCTCGTGACCGATGTTAAGTTTCTGAGCCGCTCGATGCGTTAGTTCGAGGACCAGGTCGATCGTATTTCATCGCCCGGGTTTTGTCCATCGTCGAGCCGGGAACCGAGCGGGATCGGCTGCAACTCTATCGCTCTAAATAAATTCAGCCCTGTTGCTGGCAGCCCCGACGGATACCAGGGCTCACCCCCCCCCGGCTCCGGGAGTTTTGCTTTTAAGATTTCGCGCACGGGAGGATTTTCACGCCAATTCATTTAGATTGGCCGTTCGGTGGATTTAATTGACCTGGATCGCAGCACGCCGTTCACCCGCTACCTACGCACGGAGAATGAACTCGTCCGCGTGAGATAAATTCCGCAAACAACAGGCCACGGAACGCGAGCAATTGCAGCGTTTGTTGTCTGGGATTCACGGACTCCTCGCCAAATGCCGCGCCACGGCTCCGACTGAAATCGAACTGTCCGCGCTGGCAGCCTTGCTCCATTCATTTTACACCGGCGTGGAAAATATTTTTAAGCGTGTGGCGATGGTGTTGGACGGCGAGCCGGTGCGCGGCGATGCCTGGCATCGTGAACGTTTGCTGCGCATGAAAACGCCAACCGCGCACCGACCGACGTTGCTGTCGGAAGAACCTCACGACACGTTGAATGAATACCTGCGATTCCGTCATGTATTCCGCAACGCTTATTCGTTTGACTTGGATTGGCAGAAAATGTCTCCGCTGGTGCTGCGCTTGGAAGAAACATTCAAAAAGCTGGAAAATGCGTTGGACGATTTTCTGAAATGATCCACCCCGGAGGCGCAATTCAACCGCTTGCTCGTTTCCTCTCGCCTGGGCCCATGTCGTTGGCGTGAAATCTTTAACCCGGAACGATCTGGGTAGAGCCTGACGGATCATTGCAATAAGTTTCAGAAACCTTGCACCCATTATTGCTGGTGAAAGGTGAATAGTTTTCCAGGCCTTATACTGCTCGATTTAAATAAACTGCCGGTGTTCAATGATATGCCGCCAAAGCCAATTTTTACTGGAGAAGAGCCTTGTCCGACGGTGCCAACGTTAAATATATCTGTGTTCAGGGGGATGTTTTTTCCGTTGGCTGTAAGACTGTCCAGGCGCATTTGATAGGCGGCTCCATTTGCGAAAATAATTAACTTCGCGTCTGAACCCGTGGGGATGGTGGCGCCGTTAGACAGATTGATGTCTCTGGTGGTAGTGGCACGGTAAAATGGTTGAAGGCTGGAGGAGGTATCAATCGTGTCTAGCGTGGTAACAGTAATTGGCGTTCCGGAAGATACCAAAACATTGTTAATGTTCGTAGTGGCAGCAGCTCCAGCGGCGGGCGTTTGAGCCGGTGCGGTATTGACCGATGAGCCGGCCGCCGGCTGTTGGCGGGCAGCTTCAGCCGCCGCGCGTTTTTGTTGTGCTTCCTGTTGGGCGGCCAGTCGAGCCGCGTTTTGCGAAGCCAGCATTTCTTGGCGATTCTGTTCCTGCGCTTCTTGAAGTTTTTTCAACGTGTCGTTGGCACCGCTGATCAAATCATTGATTTCTTTCAACTGGTCCGGCTGGTCGGTTGACAAGACCTCGCCTTTGAAGTCCGATAGTCTGTAACCAAAAGCAGGAGCATCCTTGTCGGGATTGGGACCGGAAGCCAGCGTCAACTGCCACTTGCCATCTTGCCGGATGGCCTTGATTATCCCGGAACTGGTGTAGCGATGTCCCTGAGAAAAAGTTTTCCGGACAATCGTTTTACCGGTGAAGTCCGTCACCGGGCCGGACACGCCGGAAATTTCACGCAGGCGCACAGCATTCGGGCCGTTGAGAATTGATTGTATCTTGCGAAAAACCATCGGGTTTGCGCCCTGTTGCTGCATAAATCGCTCCACGGGAATTGTGGCGAAGAGGGCTTCGGTCATTTCCATGGTTGCCGTAAAAGCAAACTGCACTCCAGCTGGTGGCGTTGAGGGTGTGCTGTTTTGGGCGGAAGCAGCCGTGGCTGTTCCAGTGCGCGTCATTACAATCGCACCTTTGTCAAAATTCGTCGGCCGCGTATCACCCGTATCGTTGTATTCTATCTTAAATGAATTCGCCGAGATGGGCTGTAAAATTGCCTGTATGGTTCCTTCAGGTATGCTGCCAGAGACAGTCGTTCCATTATAACTGCCAGTATGCAGGTCTTTAATGTCAAGTTCCCAGTAAGGACTGCTTTGCCGCAAGGCGTAACTGCCTTGAAAATGTACGTTGTTTATCTGCACAGTAGCATTGTTGTTGTTTTGAAAAATATCTCCCATCGGGATTCCATCCTGTCCCAAGCCATGCCATTCACCGATTAGATTAAAACCACCGGATGAACTGCCGGAGTCAACGGGTTTGGAAGACACATCAACCACCTTTTGGCCGGGAATTGCCAGTTGTTTTTCGACAAAATCCCTGATTTCCTTTTCTTTGGGGTAGCGGTTGTGATGTTGGTAGCCCCAGTAGCCACCGTATCCCAGCGCACCAAGAAGGATTGCCGTGACCCAGCCCAGCTTGGCACTGCGGCTCATGGGTTGGCGGACAACTGGCACATTCGGAATATGATTGGAAACATGGGGAGCAGCCGCGCCAGCGGGTGGACTCGGCGGCGGCGACCAAGTAGGATTAACTCCTGGTGGCGGCGGCGGCGGGGGTGGTGTTTGAGACTTGATTGGTTCGGGTCGCGCAACCAGTGCCGATGGTGGAGGTGGTGGTGGTGGCCTTTGTGCAACCGATGGAGGTGGTGGTGGCGGCGGCAGCTCGTTTGACCTAATTGGTTCTCTGGAAGGCTGCGGTCCGGGCGGCGGCGGTGGAGTCCAGGCCATAGTTTTTTATACAGTTGATTTATTTTGATTTTGTCTGCAGAGACAAAATCGACTGGATGACTTCCCGAATGAGATTAACTAGAAGAAATAAAATATAAAATAAAAGCGGAACCAAACATGCCAACAAGACCAGCAAAATTCCGCCATACCCCGCCAGCATTTGATAGGCGCCGGATAATTGATTTAGCGGCATGCCACCAGCAAATTGACTCGCATCCGTTGACATATCCAGGTTGGGCGCCGCATCCGCCGGGTGGGGGTGTGCCGACAAGAAGGATGAAAGAATCATCAGATCGCCGAGGACGGCAAGCAAGAAGAAAAGCGACGGCACCAATTTCAGCACTGACTTTTGTAGAAAACCTAAAAGTCCCACAGCTTCATCGCCAGCGCTGGTTTTTTCAATGCGGACATTGACCGTCTGCGGGTTGAAAGCAATCGCGGCTTTATATAACAACAGGATGAAAACGATTGTGCACGGGATGATAATTGTTACAAACCCATTCATACCCCCCACTTCAAGACCCACAAAAAGTCCACCCGTCAGGAATCCAATCCCAACCAATAAGGCGAACAGGCCGATGCATTCCAGATAGGACTTTGAGGAAACACGATCCGGAGTGTTGGCAATCAAGCGGTCTCCCGAATCCAAAAAAGCAATCGCAGTAAATTGCAAGATTGCCAGGGCAACCACAAAGGCAATGCCTACCAGGGCCGGTATCAACTGGTTCGTTTTTACGGCGGAAATGATGCATTTGATAAGGCCCAGTCCTCCCCCGACAATAATCGCATAGTGACCTGCCTTTTTGAAAAAGGTGATCGACGCATTGATAAAATCCTCATTCAACCATCCTTTGGCGATGCCTAAAGGACCAGCCACTAAATCACCTAAAAACGTCGGTCTAAACCCGCCACCAGCTCCTTGAGCGGCGGCTCCGTCTGAGGTCCGCGCCGACGAAGCAGTTTGTGTGGAGGACGTCTTTGCGGCAATGGTGGAAAATGGTTTCCACTCGCTCCCGCCTTCTTCAACCACCATGGGGTTTCCATCCAGATCACCTTGATTAATTAATTCCTGGAGAGCTTCCCAACTGACAGGGCCGGACGTTTTATTCTGGCTGTCCAAGTAATAGAATTTCATAGGTTTGTCTTTCTTTCTTCTTTCATTTGTTGATGGTTTGGTTGTTAATTTTCATCGGATTCAAAAATGGGCAAAGCAGAGATGTGTTTCATGGTGATGGGTAGCTACTGGGCGAGACGGAAGAAGGCAGCCTTGCCGTTCATCGTGCTGGTGAACACATAATTGGCGCCCACAATGGTTATTCCGGTGGTGACATTGCTCCAGCTTCCACACGGTCAGCAGGAACAGGGTGGCAACGACGCTGATGCAAAGTTTCATATGCTTCCTCCATTGCTAATAGATTTAAGTTTGAACAGATTTTCCCTCGGCGGTTTTGACACCGCCAACAAAATCAAGGCCGCCCAGAAGGCCTGTCAGAAAAAACCAAGGTTGGTGAGAAAGTCTGACCGCACCCATCATTACAAAACCGAATGATCATGTCAATTGAATCTTTTATGCGGTTTTTAGCCATGTTTCATCGATATACAAAACCAATTTGCTTCAGGCAGCGTTGTCGGCAATGTTTTCCTGGCTCCGCAAACAAAACCGCGTCGCGGCGAATCCGTTTGAACTCGTCAGCAAGGTGGATGCGCCCGGCAAGGAAAGTTTTTATCGCCGGGCATTGAATGACGATGAAGCCCGGAAATTGCTGGCAGTCCCGCGCCGACCGCTCTATCTCCTCGCGCTGCACACCGGATTACGGCGTGGTGAAATCAATGCGCTACGTTGGGGTGATTTGCATTTGGACGTGACCAATCCGTTTTATGTCGTTCCAGTTGCAAAGAGCAAGAGCCGCAAGGAACAACCGCGCCCGCTGCATTACGAACTGGTGAGGGAATTGCAGGCGATGAAATCCGCCGGAAAAGTGACGCCGGATACTTTGGTGTTTCCCGAACAAGTTCCGGCGATGAAAGTGATCCGCGCTGACTTCAAGACCGCAGGCATCCCGCTGGTGGACGAACGCGGGCATCGAGTGGACTTCCATGCTTTGCGAATGACCTACATCACGCGCCTGCAACGGGCGGGTGTTTCGCCGCGTGAAGCGATGGAACTGGCGCGTCACAGCGATATGCGCCTGACGATGAAAACCTATACGGATGCAGCGGCACTGCCACTGGCGGCAACCGTCCGGGGACTGCCCGCATTTGATGACTCACAAATAGACTCACAAACTTTAGTCGCGGTCAGTCAATCCGTGTCACCGTCGGTCATCGGTGTAAAGGCCATTAAAGTAGGAAAAACCATTGGAAACATTGATGAAAATCACGAAGAGTCACTCGCGGTCACTGCCGGGCACGAAAACAAAAATGGCGGAGAGAGGGGGATTCGAACCCCCGGTACGGCTTTTGACCGTACAACGGTTTAGCAAACCGCCGCCTTCAGCC
>PLQC01000108.1 GCA_003159675.1 Limisphaerales bacterium | reverse complement strand
GACAGTGTCAAGATGCGCCCCCACGAGGGGTCACCGAAGCTTTCCCGTTGAAGCTGCTTTCTACGGTTTGTATGGTGCACCGGAATGATTACTGCGCCGGAAAATCCAAGTGCTTCACCGCTTGCCAAACCGGTCGCAACAATCCGGGGCGTGGGTCCCGAACGCGCCGCTCAATTGGCCCGATTGAAGATTGCCACCATCGAAGACCTCCTGCTGCACCGGCCGCGCCGCTACGAGGATCGCCGGCAGTTCCGGCCCATCGCCGCGCTGCAGCTCGATGAGCCGGCCACGACGCACGGCACCGTCGTTGCCCTCGGGGTAAAGCGCTTTCGTCACGGGCAGAAATCGGTTTTCGAACTCATTCTCGATGACGGCACCGCGCGGCTCCATTGCCGCTGGTGGAACCTGCCGTTCATGGAAAAATACTTCGAGGTCGGCGATGAGGTGGTCGTGTTCGGCAAACCGCTCCTGCTCAAACCGCGCACCATCGACCATCCGGAGACGGAAGTGGTCGAGAACGGAGAGGAAAACTTCATCCACCTCAACCGCATCACGCCGGTTTATCCGCTCACCGAGGGCTTGCCGCAGCGATGGCTCCGTTCCCTGATCTGGCGCACCCTGCAAGACGCCGAACCCAATATCTCCGAACCGTGGCTTGAGCCGTTGCAGGTTACAGGTTGCGGGTTGAAAGTTGAAGGAAACCGCGTCGCAGAAAGCGCCAAACCTTCAACATCCAACCTTCAACCTTTAACCCGGGTCCCCTCCCGGTCGAACGCGATTCACATGCTCCATTTCCCCGAGGCGCCCAATGATCCCGAGATCGCCAGGCGGCGCCTTGCGCTGGATGAGTTCATCGGCCTTCAACTCCGGATTCAGCTTCGCCGGCGGAAATTCGAAGCCGCGGCGCAGGCTTTGCCCTGCGGCGGAGACAATCACCTGATCAAACCGTTTCTCGCCTCGCTGGGATTCCAACTGACCGCGGCGCAGACCGGAGTCTTGCGTGAAATCCGCGCCGATATGCGCGCGCCGCTCCCGATGCGGCGGCTGTTGCAAGGGGATGTCGGGTCGGGCAAAACCGTCGTCGCCGCGTGCTCCGCCCTCATGGCCCTCGAAAGCGGCTACAGCGTCGCGCTCATGGCTCCCACTGAAATTCTGGCGGAGCAGCATTTTCGTAATTTCCAACGATGGTTCGAGCCGCTTTCCCTCTGCGTTGAATTGCAAACCGGAAGTCACAGGACAGGCCCTCTCCGAAGCACAAAGCCCAACGGACAAGCCCGGCAGAATGCCCCGGCACCGCTTTCCCCGGCCCGGACTCCACGCCTGATCATCGGCACCCACGCCCTGATTCAACCGGATTTCGAAATCGACCGGCTCGGCCTGGCGATCATCGACGAGCAGCACAAATTCGGCGTGGCACAGCGCGAGCAACTCCTTCGCAAGGGCCGTTACCCGCATTTGCTTGTGATGACTGCAACCCCCATCCCCCGCACGCTCGGCCTGACGCTTTACGGGGATCTGGACGTCTCCGTCATCGACCAATTGCCGCCCGGCCGGGGTCGGATTAAGACCTTCGTCCGGAGCCCCGACCAGTTGCCCAAGGTGTGGACGTTCGTGCGCGAGCAGCTCGCGCAAGGCCGCCAGGCGTACGTGGTCTATCCGCGGGTCGAAGAAGCCGGTCCCGGCGGAGTCAAAGCCGTGACCCGGGAACTGGCGAACCTTGAACGCATCCTCGCGCCATTCCGGGTCGCCTTGCTGCATGGTCGCATGAAAGCGGCTGAAAAAGAGAAAACCCTGGCCGCCTTTCGCGCCAATGCTGCCCAAATCCTGCTGACAACGTCCCTCATCGAAGTGGGCCTGGACATGTCGAACGCAACCATCATGTTGATCGAGAATGCCGAGCAGTTTGGCCTCGCCCAGTTGCACCAGTTGCGCGGCCGCATCGGCCGCGGCTCGCGCCAGTCCTGCTGCATCCTCGTCTCTTCAGCCGACGGCGATGAGGCCCGGAACAGGCTCGGAACCCTGGAGGAAACCACGGACGGCTTCCGGATCGCGGAGGCCGACTTGAAGATGCGTGGCCCCGGTGAGTTGCTCGGACCGCAGCAAAGCGGAATGCCGGATTTCCGATTCGGAGATCTGAGGTCGGACGGCGACTTGATCCAGACAGCGCGAGAGCAGGCGATCCGACTGCTGAGCCGTCAACAATGAATTGGAGCCAGGGGTGGCGACGCTCGTCGCCAGTTAGATTGTAGAACTTCAAGGGAGCCTGGGGACAAGGCCCCTCCCAGGCGGGCTCCCTCTCACCCCTTGTCTTCAAACAGGCTCGGGGCCGATTGCCGCGCCAGGTCCTGGCAGCGGGCCAGGATTTCGGACCCGGACTCGCAGCCCAGCGCGAATTCGGCCAGCGCCACCGTTTCCGTCGCCTTGAGCCGGCGCACCATGAACTTCACCTGGGGCACAAGCGGCGGCGCGGCGCTCAATTCGTTCACGCCCAGCCCAAGCAACAGCGCGGTCAGCACCGGTTCGCCGGCCATTTCCCCGCAAACACCCACCCAGATGTTGTTCCGGCGCGCGGCTTCCACCGTCGCCTTGATCAGCCGCAGGATCGCCGGGTGCGTCGGCTCGTAAAGGTGCGCAATCTTCTCGTTCATCCGGTCCACAGCGAGCGAGTACTGGATCAGATCGTTGGTGCCGATGCTGAAGAATTTTACACGCTTCGCCAGCGCGTCGGCGATCATCACCGCCGAAGGAATCTCGATCATCGCCCCGATTTCCATGTTCTCATCGAAGGGCACCCCTTCCTTGCGCAATTCCGCCTTGTACTCCTCGACCAGCGCGTTGGCCTGGTTCAGTTCATCCAGCCCCGAAATCATCGGGTACATCATCTTGACGTTCCCTTCGGCCGAGGCGCGCAGAATGGCACGCAACTGGTTGCGGAATATGTCCCGCTCCTGCAGGCAGAAACGGATCGCCCGCCACCCCAGGAACGGGTTCATCTCGGTCGGCACCTGGAGATGCGACAGGAACTTGTCGCCGCCCAGATCAAAGGTTCGAATCAGCACCGAGTGCGGCTTCAGTGCCGTCACCACTTGCCGGTAAGCCTGATACTGTTCCTCCTCGCTGGGCAGGTGATCGCGGCTGATATACAGGTATTCGGTCCGGAACAGCCCCACCCCTTCCGCCCCGCTCTCCAGCACCGCCTGGGTGTCCGCGGCCTGCTCGATGTTCGCCGAAAGCAAAACCCGATGGCCGTCCAGCGTCACCGCCGGCTTTGAAATAATGTCCCGGAGCTTTTCCTCCAGCGTGACCTGTTTGCGAATCAGTTGACCGTACTCGAACAGCGTCTGGTCGGTCGGATTGATGATGACGATCCCGTTGAACCCGTCGAGAAGCGCGTATTGCCCGGACTCCATCTCCTCGCTGGCGTTTTTCAATCCCACCACCGCCGGAATCCGCAACGACCGCGCCATGATGGCGGTATGCGAGGTCTTGCTGCCGATGTCCGTCGCAAATCCAAGCACCTTGCTCCGGTCCATTTGCGCCGTGTTCGAAGGGGTCAGGTCATGACGGATGATGATGCAGGGTTCTTTCAGATTCCGCACGTCCGGTCCGCCCTGCTGCCCCAGCAGGTTGTTCAAAACCCGGCCGGTGACATCCCGCATGTCACCCGCGCGCTCCCGCAGGTAGTCGTCCTCGATGGCGGCGAGCGTTGACGCATAGCGCTCGGCGACTTGGTGGAATGCATATTCCGCGTTCACCTTCTCTCCGTTGATGATACGCACCACCTCGTCGATCAACGTCCGGTCCTCCAGCACCAGCAGGTGCGCGTCGAAAATGCTGCCCTCCGCCGCTCCCATCGCTTCGCCCACCCTATGCTGCACATCGAGGATGTCGTGCCGCGTCTGCACCAGCGCCCGTTCCAGCCGGTTGACTTCCTCCGGCAGCTCGGAGTCCGAGAGCGGACATTTGGTGATGGCGTGCTGAGCTCTTCCAAGCACAAGGATTTTCCCCCGGCAAACGCCCACCGAAACGGGAATTCCCCGGAATATCCTCTCTCCCTTATGCAGCGGCTCAGGCATAAAATAGAATTATCCCAATGGCTGTTCTTTGGAAAGGAATTCTTGGCCAATTCCAACTGCATCGATACGGCTGAAGGCCGCGCGCCGGGGGCAGTGTGCGGATGCACCCGCTCGGGATGCGCCCGGCCAAAAACCGCTTGCCAACGCCTTCCACCTTCCCATTCACTCAGGGCATTGCAAAGTCCGCATCGCCATGAAAACCGAATGAGGACCCGCTGCGGCTTGCTGGCCGGCGGCAACTGGCTGGTGGACCATGTCAAAATCGTTGACCTCTACCCGCAGCCCGAGCAGCTCGGCAACATCCTCAGCCGGGTGGACGGCGCAGGCGGCGCGGCCTATAATGTCCTCGCCGTCCTTGCCCGCTGCGGCGCCCCCTTCCCGCTTTTCGGCGCCGGCCTCGTCGGCAAGGACACCCCCGGCAGGCAGATCCTCGAAGACTGCCGCCGCTATAAAATCGATGCCCGGCACCTCCGTGCATCGGCCAAAGCCTCGACGTCCTTCACCGATGTCATCACCGAACAGCACACCGGATGCAGGACCTTCTTTCACCATCGGGGAGCTAACGCTCTCTGGCGCGGGGAGGACCTTGATTTCCATCGCATCAATGCGCGCATCTTCCACTTCGGCTATTTGATGTTGCTCGATGAGATGGACAAACCGGATGCAAGGTTCGGCTCCCGGGCAGCTCGCTTGCTCGCCGCCGCCCGCAAAGCCGGCTTGAAGACCAGCGTCGATGCCGCCAGCGTCGAAAACGACCGCTTTCCGGAAATAGCGGCCCCCGCCTTGAAGCACGCCGATTACTGCATCCTGAATGAGATCGAAGCCGGCAGAATGACCGGCTTCAATCTTCGACGGCCGGGCGGGCGCCTGAATCCAGTCGCGCTGCGCCGCTCGGCGGACGCATTGCTGCAACTGGGCGTGCGGGAACTTGTCGTCATTCATTCTCCCGAAGGCGCCTTGGCCGGGACCCGAAACAACGGTTTCCTCTGGCAATCCTCCCTGAAACTGCCCGCGCGATACATCGCCGGGACGGCCGGGGCCGGCGACGCTTTCTGCGCGGGCGTGTTGCTCGGCCTGCATGAAGGGTGGGACTTGCCGCGCAGCCTTCGCGCCGGCGTCTGCATCGCGGCCGCTTCTCTTTCCCACCCCACAACGACCGGCGGAGTCCACTCGCTCCGAAGATCCCTGGCGCTCGCGAATCAGTTCGGTTTCAATCCGTCGCTGGACTCTTTGTGAACCGCGTCACGCTCGTTCCATATACTTGCCCGTGCGTGTGTCGATTTTGATCTTCTCTCCTGTCTTGATGAATAACGGCGCCTGAACGGTGATGCCGGTTTCCAGCTTGACCGCCTTCTGGACGTTGTTCGCCGAATCGCCGCGAATCCCTCCCGGCGCGTCCTTCACCGTCAGCACCACGGACGGCGGCAGTTCAATGGACACCGCCTTCTCTTCCACGAAGACCATCGTCACCAGCCCATTTTCCACCAGATAATTCTTCCCGTCGCCCAGCAACTCCGGCGGGATCGTGACGGTCTCGTAGCTTTCCGGATCGGTGAACACGTAATCCTGGCCGTCCTTGTAGCTGAATTCCATTTTCTTGGTGATCATCGGCACCGGTTCGATCCGCTCCGTCGAACTGAATCGGACATCCGACGATTTGCCCGTCCGGATGCTCCGCAGAGTGGCCTGTACGAACGCGCGGAGGTTGCCAGGCGTGCGATGCTGGCTGTCCAGAACCACACAGATATCGCCGTTGTAATTGATCGCCATTCCACGGCGAAGATCGTTTGCTGATGCCATAAATCTAATTCGTCGAAATCGAAAGTTGCACCCGCTGCCCGGCTGTTCATGTTCAGGAACGGAAACCTATTATTCTATTTTGGCCCGGCCGGAATGCAAGCCCGCAGTTCGGGAGATTTTTAAAGAATTTAATTGCGTCCGCCCTCGCCGGCGCTTACTTCGTCACCTCGAAACCGATGTACGAACACCACACCAAGCCGCTCCTGCCCCGGCGCCTCTACTACCTCCGCGTGGCCCGGAGCTGTGGGCTTGGTTCCCTCATCCTCGGCGGCTCGCTCGCCATCGGCATGATGGGTTATCATGGCTTTGAAAAAATGCCATGGCTTGACGCCTTCGCCAACGCCGCCATGATCCTCTCCGGCATGGGGCCCCTGGCTCCCATCCAGACTTCGGCGGGAAAATTGTTTGCCGGCTGTTACGCGTTGTTCAGCGGACTGGCCTTCATCACCAGCGTCGGCGTCTTCTTTGCGCCCGTGTTCCACCGGTTCCTTCACAAATTTCACCTCCAGGATTTCTGAGAACCGCAGCGCGGGGAAAACAGTCCCTCCCGCCGATGCGCCCCCCCCGCGGTGGGCTATCTGCAGCGCCATTCGACCGCTCTCCCATCGTAATGAACCGTCCCGTCCGGCTGCGGCGTGAACGAGAATCTCACGGGTTTGTCCTTGGAAACCAGGATAACATTGAACGTGCGTTCCTTCAGCATCCCGCGAAAGGAACCTTCGCGCTTGCCGATCGCCAGGGTTTGCGAAGCCTCGTTCCACTGGATCGGAATGCTCGCAGATTCCCCTTTCTCGTAACTGTAACTCAGCCCGTCATCTTCATAGAGCGTGAACGATCCGTCCGCGCCCCCGTAAACATACAGCGTGACCGGATCGGCCGGCTTCTCCCCGGTGTACTGCAAGTCCGGCCCGGTCGGAAGGATCGAACCCGCCCTCACGTAAAGCGGCAGTTTGTCGTAGGGCGCCGCCGCATCGATCGTTTGCCCACCTGCCAGGGAAACGCCCGTCCAAAAATCGAACCAGCCCGCCGATTGCGGCAGGCAGACGGAACGGCTCCTGGCTTTGTAGGTTGTGATCGGACTGACGAGCAACGCGGGCCCGAACATGAATTGATCGCCAATATCGAGAACTTTCGCATCGGTCCGGAAATCCATCACCAGCGGACGCATCATCGTGCCGCCGTCGCGAGTGATCCCGCCCGCCAGCGAATAGATGTAGGGCAGCAGCCGGTATCGCAGGCGGTCGAACTGGAGCTGGGCCAGATAGGCCGGGCTGTTCTCACCCCCGAATTCCCACATCTCGCGGTTGGGAAATTCCCCGTGAACGCGTAGAAACGGCACAAATGTCGCGAACTCAAACCAGCGCGCGTTCAGCTCCCTCCATTCCTCCACGTCCTCGGGGGCCGGGTTGTCGCGCGAAAAACGCGCGGGCACCGAGAACCCGCCGCAGTCCATCGTCCAATACGGCATCCCGGAAATCGCGAACCCGAGTCCCGCCGTGATCTGCGCCCGCATCGCCGTCCAGGTCGAGGAAATGTCGCCGGACCACACCGCCCCCGCATAGCGCTGCTGCCCGGCGAAACCGGATCGCGTCAGAATGAACACCCGCTGGTTGGGAGCGGCCGAGCGCTGGCCTTCATAGATGCCTTCCGCGTTCACCAGCGGATAGGCGTTCATCATGCGCGCCCCGGTGCCGAGTGCATTCGGATGCACATGCGTGCGCTGTCCCTCCAGCGTCGGCGTGGGAAGCATGTCCGGTTCGCTCGCGTCCATCCACCACGCATCCACGTTCTTGCGGAACAACTCATGGTCGATCTGCGCCCAGAACAGCTTGCGAGCCTCGGCGTTGAACGCATCGTAAAATGTGTCCGGGTGCCCGATCCAATCGTGAACGTCCTCCCCCAGGTTCGGCTCGTAAAGAAAGCCCCGCGACCGCATCGCCTTGAAATTCTCCGTCGTGGGATAAAACTTGGGCCAGACCGATATCATCAAATGGGCGTGATATTTGTCGTGGATCGCCCGAATCCAACCCGCCGGGTCGGGGAAGCGGGCCGGATCGAATTGGTGGGATCCCCACTGGTCCTCCCTCCAGTAGAACCAGTCCTGCACGATGTTGTCGATCGGTATGCCGCGGGTCCGAAATCCGTCCAGAACGTCCAGGCTCTCCTGCTGCGTCTTGTAACGCTGCCGGCATTGCCAGAGACCAAACGCCCAGCGCGGCATCATCGGCGCCTCCCCGGTCAGCCGCCGATACCCCCCCACAACCTGGTCCAGGCCGGGCCCATACACGAAATAATAGTCCACGCCCTCTCCAACCTCGGACCAGAGCGAGGTCGCCCTGGCTGGCGATGGCGTCTTCCAAAAAAGCTGCATCGTCTCCATCCCCTGGTCCTTCGTCCATTCAACCCGAAGCCGATGCCGGCTGTCGGCCTCGAAATGGACGCGCGCCACGTTGATCCACGGCAGCCATCCCTGCCGCCAATGGTTGATCACCAATTGATCGTCCACCCAGACCTTGATGCCGTTGTTCGAAAACGTTTGGAGAAGATAATCGCCCGCTCCGTCCGCCTGCACCTCCCCTTCCCACCGGAGGCTGACCGGCCCGGTGGCCGGTAAATCAGCGTGAATCCGCTTGTTCGGCTGGGGCGCCTCGCTCGGAACCTGAATGTTGATTCGCGCGTCATGACGCGTGGCAACCAGTCGATCGAAGTTTGCCCCCGAGTAATAACTGCCGGTGAGTCCGCCTGGTTTGCCTTCCGCATCGAACAACTGCCTTGAGGGTATCGCCACCCACGGCCGCAGATCGCCAAAGCGCGTATAGGACGTGTTGTCCCAAAGTATCCCGTAACCCCGGCTCGATACCAGGAATGGAATGACCACCGTCCCATTATGCTGCCAGAGGTCAATGTCGTAGCCCTTGATGTCCATCAGCCCCGTCTGATGCTGCCCCAACCCATAAAGAGCTTCTCCCTCGCTTGGCTCCCATTCCTGTCTCACGTGAAACGTCTCGTCGCCCTGCACAATGGCCGGCGTCATCGTCCTCCCATCGCCCCGTTCCGCCAATATCGGCTGGACGGCCGCATCGAAAAACGAAACTGCTCCGGTCTCCAGATCAACCCGAACGGCGAGCTTCGCCGTCGTGATCGTCGCCTCGGTCGCCGTGCTCTTTAGCTTCCAGTCCGCCTTCGAGCCCGGCTTCCACGTCACCGAAAGGCTCCTGTGCGTAAAAAATGCCCGGTCCTTCCCTTCCACCACCCGGATGATGCCGTCCGAGCAGACCTGCACCCTCAAAAATCTGTCGCCGACCGGAACGACAATCCCATCTGCGACCTTTTCCGGCGCTGCAGCGCGCGCTGACAGAAAGCCGAGGGATGCGCTCAAAAACCAAATGGCAAAAAAGGAGTTTTTCATTGGGGATTAGGAACGGCGTGGAGGAGTCGAAACATGGCATCTCCTGATACCCGCCCAATGAATCGACTGTCAAGAGGCAAACCCTTCCGTGAACCGGGTAGGGCCGACCTGCCGGTCGGCTTGGACGCGCTGCAGCGTACACCGGACCGCGGCTGGGGCGAAGCCCAGCCGCAGCGGGCCAAGGCGTTGCACATCCGGAAGAGCATTCCCGGCGTCACCGGCCATCCAACCCGCAGCGACTGCTCGACGCGCCGAGCTACGCGGTGGGGGAATTGTCCCTCGGCTTTCCCACCAGCGAGGCCAGCCGTCTCTCGGCCGTATCCATGTCCGCTGATTCTTGCGGCTGGAACGGCCTCGATGCCGGTTCCCTTCGCTCCACTTGCGCATTCGAATGCTCGTAAACTTCCGGATAAGCCCGCCGTATCAGCAGTCCGCCGCCAATCAGCCACCAGCCCACGGCAAGATTGAACACCACGGGCAATAGCGTGCTCAGGATCTCCACTTTGTCACCGTTCAGAATCGTCGGCACGTCCAGAACCGCCGGCACGTCCTTTAATCCCAGACAAAGAAAAACGAGTCCCAAAATTCGGACCGCCAGGCTGAAGATGTCTCTGAAGATGTCTCTGCGCTTCATGATCTGCTGAGTGTCCTTCATTTCGTCGATGCAAACAACACTATCTCAATCGAAATGTCAGCAGGCCGACACAGAGATTCCGCAAGGTGGGGCGGAACGTGGCGGCGGGCAGTGAGGAGTTCATTTTTGGGGCGGTGATCAGCCAAACGGATTTTGTCAGGCTGGTCCCGCCCGATGCCACGCGACACCTCACCCGTCATCCTATCTTCGATGAAGTCACCCCGGACGAGAAAGACCGAATTCGAAAGAGCTTGGAAACTTGAGTTCGATTTGGTGCGCACGAGAGGACTTGAACCTGAAAGCCGGGCTTCGTGAGTTTTCGTGAAAACCACACCAGAACCATATAAACACTCGCGATTTCTCGCTTTTGTGG
>PLQC01000081.1 GCA_003159675.1 Limisphaerales bacterium | reverse complement strand
TCACCCCATAGCAGGGGTCGGTCCTGGGTTTCGACAACTTTTCCGCTTTGATTTTTCCTCTGTATCGGCAGCAAGATTGCGAAATATGGCCAATTTCCCGCAGTTGATTTCCGGCTGGCAAGCGTGGATACTTCATCCAAATCCAATCAATCACCAGCGGAAGAAACATGAAAGTCACCTATTACGGACACTCTTGCTTTTCGGTGGAGGTCAACGGGCGCACCCTCCTCTTCGACCCGTTCATCACTCCGAACGACCTCGCCAAATCCGTCGATGTAAACAAGGTCACGGCGGATTACATTTTGATTTCGCACGGCCATCAGGATCACCTGGCCGATGCGGCCACCATTGCCGGACGCACCGGCGCGACGCTGGTTTCCAGCTTCGAGGTGGTTTCCTGGTTTGGCAGCCATGGAATTCAAAAGGGCCATCCGATGAACCATGGCGGGGGATGCCGATTTGATTTCGGCCGCGTCAAGTTCGTCAGCGCGATCCATTCCAGCAGCCTTCCCGACGGATCGTATGGCGGCAATCCGGGCGGATTTGTCGTGGAAACTTCCGACGGCAATTTCTACTACTCCGGCGACACCGCCCTGACGATGGACATGAAATTGATCGGCGAATCCACCCGCCTGACGTTCGCCGCGCTGTGCATCGGCGACAATTTCACGATGGGAGTCGAGGATGCCATCAAGGCCGCGGAATTTGTCCGTTGCAACGAGATATTGGGTGTGCATTACGACACCTTCCCGCCGATCAAAATCGATCACCGTGAAGCCGTGGAAAAATTCACGGCCGCAGGAAAGCATCTGCACCTTCCCCAGCCGGGGCAATCGCTCAGTTTCTAGCCGCCGCCATCCCGGCGCGCCGGCGTGCTCAGGCCGCCGCTGCAGGGCTTGCGGAGGCCCCGCCATTCCTATCCGACACCCGGGGCTCGCCATGCACCGAGCCTCCGTAACCACCGTTGTGAAACGGCGGAGATCGCCACTGCGGGACAGGTCTGCCAATTCACATTGGCGGCTACAAGATTTCATGCTGCTGATGCGCTCCCGATTTTTTGGGATTCGAGCCTTCCCGCAAAACTCGCAGCGTGTGCAGTCCGCCCACTCGCATCCGCATTGATATCTTTTTAACGTCTTCCCAGTGTCTTTTGATTACCACCCACGGCCCCCGGGAGCCACATTGATGCCGGAAGCAAGCAAGAATGGATTTAACCTCTATGAAACCGGATAGGATACTGTTTCCGATCGATCTGGCAAAATGCCCGCTCGACGTTCTTCCCCTGCTCAACAATCTGGCCGGACGCTCTGATGCGTCCGTCATCCTGCTCCACGTCGTCCACCTGAACATTCTGGCGCCGGACAATCGGATCTACCAGGAGCATTGGCGCGAGGCCAGGCGGCTTCTGGAGCGATTGGCGGAGAACTACGTTAATCCCCTGGTGGATGTCCGCCTGCGCGTGCGCGTGGGAAATCCCTTCGACGAAATTGTGCGGGAAGCCCGGGAGCAGCAAGTCCAATTCATCCTGGTGCCCACCTTCGCATCCTCGTTCTGGAGACGACTCCTGGCGCCGCTGGCCCGCAGAGTGGCCGAAAGGCTTGCCGCCGACGCGCCTTGCCCCGTATTCGCCTTGCGAGCGAAAACCCCTTTCAATTGCGAAGAACGCTGGGGCTCGGAAAAGGATGTCCCGGACTCCGTGAGGAGAAATTCGAAGCGACAAAGTCCATTGACCTCGTCCTTGGCAGTCCTGCAGAGCAACTGACATCCGCCAAGAGGGAATATGAACTTCATCGCCTGGTTCATCTTCGTCGCTGCCGCGATACTCGAAGTGGCCGGCGACGCCACGGTGCGCCGGGGTCTGCGCGGGGGCGGCTTCTGGTTCATTGTCGCCGGCTGTCTTGCGCTGGGCGGCTACGGCCTGATCGTGAATTCGCTCAAGTGGGATCTCTCGCGGCTGCTCGGTGCTTACGTCGGATTCTTCGCGCTGGTCAGCGTCCTGTTTGGCCGGTTGATTCTGCGCGAAACCGTGCCGCGCTCCACCTGGTGGGGTCTGGTCTTGATCCTGGCGGGCGGCCTGATCATCCAATTCGGCCGTCGTTAGGGAAGAGGTCGGGGCGGGGGCGCAAGAGGCGGCCGCCACGACAGGTTGACCCCAGCGTCGGAAACTGGCAAATCAGAGCGGGGGTTTCTGACGCAACCTGCTGCCGCATGAATGCGGCGTTTCTATTGCCGTCGGAACAGCAGCTTCAGCCGACAGCGGCAACCCAAGTCCCGGAACGCCGGGATTCACCCGGCAGCCAGGCGCCCAACCCGGGCGCAGCCGGAACCCAGAATTGGAAGCCGGTTTGACGAGGCGGTAATGGCCTCGGAACGGATTGTTAATATTCTTTTAATGGGAGCGACGTCCAAATTGATTTAGCGGCGCAAGGCATCCGTGTCATGCTTCGAGTGTGAATACGAACGGGCTTTGTCCGCTGGAACACGTGGCCTGCTGCCGGGAGGTGCCGGACTACCATGAGCCCGTACAGCAGTCGTTTGCACCCGAACTTCGCCCGGGCCACTTGCTGGACGGCCGGTTCCGGCTGGTCGAACCGATCAGCCGCAGCGGCATGGCCGTCATCTACCGCGCTGAAGACGAGCGCAATCAAAACCAGCAGGTCGCGGTCAAGGTGCCCCACCTCAGACTGGAGTCCGACCCCGGCTTCTTTTCGCGCTTCCAACGCGAGGAGGAAATCGGCCGGAGATTGAATCATCCTTACGTCCTGAAGTTCCTGCCGGTGGACGGTGAAAAGAGCCGGCCTTACATTGTCACCGAGTACTTGCGCGGCTGCACGCTGGCGCATCTCATGAATGCCATGCGACCGTTCCCGGAAAAGGATGCGTTGAAAATCGCGAGTCTGGTCTGCGAAGCGCTCCAGCACATGCACTGGCGCGGCGTCGTCCATCGCGATCTCAAACCTTCGAACGTCATGATTTGCTGCGACCGCACCCTCCGGCTCATGGATTTTGGAATTGCCTCGGCGGCGGCCTCGCGCCGGATCACTCTGACCGGGTTGACGCCGACGTTGGGGACGCCGGACTACATGGCGCCCGAACAGGTCAGCAACCGGCAGACGGACGAGCGCACCGACGTTTACGGACTCGGCGTGATTTTATACGAGATGCTCACCGGAGCCATTCCGTTTCAAAACGAGAATCCGTGGGTGGCGATGAACAACCGGGTGACCGGCGATCCGCCGGCTCCGCGGCAATTGAACCCGGCCATTTCTCCAGAGGCCGAGGAAATCGTTCTGCACGCGCTACAACGCGATCCGGCCGCTCGCTACCAAACCGCGGCGGCGTTCAAAGTGGAACTGGACTCTCCCGAACAGGTCAGGGTGACCGGCTATTGCAACCACCTGGAAGCGCCCCGATGGAAGCTGGGCCTGCGTGAAACTCCCGTGATTGCCGGCTCTTTGCTCGGCATCGGATTTCTCACGTTTCAGGTTTTCCTTTTTCTGGTGCTCCGGCATGCCCTGGCGCGGTAGAGAACAGCCGGAGCGAAAATGTGTTATGAATCACGCGAAAGTCTTGCAGAAACAGTTCGAGTTCTGTTTTTCCGACCTCGACAATCCGGTTCTCGATTGCCTTTCTCTACGCCGATCCCGTAAAATCACCCCACGCAGGTCAAAGCCCATCCCAGTCCGAGGGTGGAAGCCGCGCCGGTTTTAAGCTGAATTGAGCGTAAGGATCGTTAGAATAATCCTGTGAACGAAGGTGAGCGCCCGAATCCCGACGCGTTGCTGGCTGCCATTCAGAGCGCGGCAGCCCGGGAAAAACGCGGCAGCCTCAAAGTGTTCCTCGGCATGTGCCCGGGCGTTGGCAAAACTTACGCCATGCTCGAGGCCGCGCGACGCGAGCTCGCCGCAGACGTGGACGTGGTGATCGGATATGTTGAAACACACGGCCGCAAGGAAACAGATGCCCTGACGAACGGCCTGCCGCTGGTGCCGAGAAAAGCGGTGGATCATCGCGGCATCACCTTGGCCGAGATTGATCTCGACGCGGTGCTGGCACGTCATCCCCGTCTGGCGCTGGTCGATGAGCTGGCCCATTCAAACGCGCCCGGCTCCCGCCACCCCAAACGCTGGCAGGACGTCCAGGAACTGCTGGATGCAGGCATCGACGTGTTCACGACGCTGAACGTTCAGCACCTGGAAAGTCGCGCCGACACGGTGCGGCAAATTACCGGAACCGAGGTTCGCGAAACCGTTCCGGACAGCGTGCTCGACGCCGCCGAAATCGAGCTGGTGGATCTGCCTCCCGCCGAATTGCTGCAACGGCTGGGCCAGGGCAAGGTTTACATGGCCGATCGCGCCGCGGCGGCGGCGGCCAATTTTTTCAGCGAAGCCAACCTCACCGCTCTGCGGGAATTGGCGCTCCGTCTCGTGGCCGACCACGTGGGGGAGGAAACCCAGGAGTTTCATCGCACCCAACCCACCGCCGGCCCCTGGAAAACGGGCCATCGGCTGCTGGTGGCCGTCAGCGCCAGCCCCCTTTCGGAGCCGCTCATCCGATGGACACGCCGCACCGCCGACAGTTTGAAATGCCCCTGGCTGGCCGTGCACGTCGAGAATTCGCAGCCGCTGAGCGAGGCGGGACAGGGCCGGCTGGAGAAAAACCTTGCGCTGGCGCGGACCCTCGGCGCCGAGGTCATCACCACCGCCGATGAAGACCTCGTGCGGGGTTTGTTGAGGATCGCACAACAACACAACGTCACCCAGATCGTCGTCGGTAAACCGTCTTCAGCCGGGTTCCTGGATTGGCTCCGCGCGGGAAGATTGCTGCGGCGGCTGACGCGTGAAACCGGCAATATCGATCTGCATGTTGTGCGGGCGGAGAAGAACGACGCGACGAAAGCCGAACCGCGCGGCCGATGGCCCGTGCAAATCAGTTGGAACCAGTATGCGGCAGCCGTCGTAGCCGTGGCTGGCGTGGGTTTGTTGAACGTGGTGATCTCCCAGTTTACAGGACCGCGTGTGCCGGGGTTTGTCTTCCTGCTCGCGGTCGTGTTGCTCGCGCTGTTTCTCGGCCGCGGACCGGTGTTCCTGGCCGGAGCGCTCAGCGCGCTGGCCTGGAATTATTTCTTCCTGCCTCCGCGCTTCACGTTCATCATCACCAGCACCGAAGACGCCTGCCTGTTCGGACTTTATTTTGTCGTGGCCATCGTCCTCGGACAATTGGTTTCTCGCGTTCGCGCCCGGGAGCAGGCCGAGCGATACCGGGAAGAGCGCGCCATCGCGCTTTACCAACTGACCCGCGAACTGGCCCAGGCGGGGACGCGCGATGAAGTTGTCTGGCAGCTTATGGCCGAAGTCGCGCGCGTTTTTCGCGCCTCGGTCGCCGTCGCCTTTCCCATCGGACAGAAGCTTGCCGTTCATCCCGACAGTTCGCTGACCCTGACGGAGAAGGAATTGAACGTGGCGGAATGGGCGTTCCACCATCGCCAGGCCGCCGGGCGGTTTACCGACAACCTGCCCGGGGCCGAAGTCATGCACCTGCCGATGGTGACGGAGCGGGCCGTGCTGGGCGTGCTCGCGGTTGCGCTGCCCGACCGGACACTGACGCTTGCGCAGAGGGATTTGCTGGAAGCCTACGGGCGGCAGGCCGCCCTGGTGCTGGACCGCGTGGCATTGCGCGCTTCCGCCGAACAGACCAAGTTGCTGGCGGAATCCGAACGCCTGAGCAATGCCCTCCTCAATTCAATCTCCCACGAGTTGCGCACCCCACTCGCCGCCATTACAAGCGCCACGAGCACCCTGGTCGAAACCAGGGACGCGCCCGAACAACTCCGCCGCTCGATGATCGCCGAAATCCAGGAGGCGTCGGCGCGCCTGAATCGGCTGGTGGGAAACCTGCTCGACGTGACCCGCCTCGAATCCGGCCATGTCCAGGCCAGACTCGACTGGTGCGACGTCGGGGACCTGGTTCAATCCACGGTGCGTGTGTTGGAGCGGGAGCTGCAGGGCCGGGACGTAAAAGTGGCGGTGGCGAAGGATCTGCCCCTGGCCAGGCTGGACTTTACCTTGATGCAGCAGGCGCTTTCAAACCTCCTGCTGAACGCGGCGGTCCACACGCCGCCGGGCACCCCGATCCTGATTCAAGCACGGCAGGAAGAGGGAATGCTGGAATTGAACGTCGCGGACCATGGGCCAGGGCTGCCGCCGGAATTGTTGCCCAGAATCTTCGACAAGTTCGTCCGGGCGCCGGACGCGCCGGCGGGAGGAAGCGGCCTCGGTCTGGCAATCGTCAAGGGCTTCGTCGAAGCACAGGGCGGCCATATCTCTGTTGCCAATGGACCCGGCGGTGGTGCAACCTTCAGCATTCGAGTGCCGCAGACGGCCAAGCCGCCCCTCGCGGTGTTCGCATCGTGAATAATCAGGCCGATCAACCGACCGCCGCGGCCCTCGTCATCGACGACGAGCCGCAAATCCGCCGTCTGCTGCGCGTGACCCTCGAGGCAAACGGCTATCGCGTCTTCGATGCTCCCAACGGCCAGGAAGGCATCGTGCAGGCCGCGCAATGCCGGCCCGATGTGATCCTGCTCGACCTCGGCCTGCCGGACCTGGACGGCGTTGCCGTCCTCAAACGCCTTCGCGAATGGACCCGCGTTCCCGTGATCGTTCTCAGCGTCCGGGACCGCGAGAGCGACAAGATCGCGGCGCTGGACAATGGCGCCGATGATTACGTCACCAAGCCTTTCAACACCGGCGAATTGCTGGCCCGCCTGCGCGTTGCGCACCGCCACGCCCAACCGTCGGGCGACCTCGCCGTGTTCCGCTCCGGCCAGGTGGAAGTGGATTTGTCGGCCCGCGTGGTGACCGTCAACGGCAAGGAGGTCAAGCTGACGGCGACGGAGTATTCTCTCCTGCGCCTGTTCGTGCAGCATGCCGGCAAAGTGCTCACGCACCGGCAGATTCTCCGCGACGTCTGGGGTCCGAATTCCCTCGAGCAAACGCATTACCTGCGGGTTTACATCGCGCATCTGCGCGACAAACTGGAGGCCAACCCGGCCCAACCTGAATTGATCATCACCGAACCCGCCGTCGGCTATCGATTGGTGGAAAAGGAATAGACCCGCCAGGAAAGACTGATTTCGAACGGCTCCTCCACAAGTTCCGATTCTGGACACTTCCTCCCTCTGGAGCCATTCAAACAGGTCGTTGGGTTCGCGTTAAACATTGGAAATCTTGGGGTTTCGTTGGCTTCATTCTTGCTGTTTCCAGGACCAGGTGTTCCTATGAAGTACGAAGCGTTGATTCATATAACGGCCGGGCTCCTCCAGCTCGGCGTGGCCTTCTACGCGTTGAGCCTGGGACGGCGTCTCCAAACCCGCCGCGTCGCCGGGTTGCTGTTCAGCGGGCTTTCGCTTCTTGCCCTCGCGTATTTGTTGCTGCCCTTCAGCTCATTCCTTGGCGGAGTCGAGTGGCGGATCGAGGCGGATATGCTCTGTGCCATGACTTCCATTCTGCTCGTCATCGGCGTCAGGCATTTTGACGGGAGGCTGAAGCAGCTCCTGCAACGACCCGCTGTGAAACTTGTGAAACCGCAGCCGCAGCTCGAGGTGGAATCACAGGCTGACTCCCCAGCGATGAAATCGGCTCTTGCCGCCGCCGCCGAAGCTCAACAGAAGGTCGCGCGCTTGGAATCCCAACTTGCCGAATCGAGTCAAACGAAGGCGGCGCTCGAAAAGAATTACCTCGAATCAAAAGCTCAGGCGCAGGAGTTGATCGCCGCGAACGAGGAATTGCGACAGACCCTCACGGTGCTTCAAGCGGAACGCTCGGAACAGAATCGGGTGCAGGAACTGGCCGAAAGAATTCACCAGGACCAATTGGCCGCCGCCAGGCAGGCCGGAATAGCCGACGCCACCGCGCCCGTGATCCTCCATCTCAAAGACGTGCTGACCCGCATCAACTCGCTCAGCCGTACTGCCGATCATCTCGCGAAATCCCGGATTGCCCCGCTGGTTCAGCTCACCCGCACGATCTCGGGCGGCCATCGAAAAAATGGCACGACCGTGAAAGCCAAATCCGTGGATAGAAAAAACGGGAAGGCCAAAGCCCCGGTTGCCGTGCCCCCCGACCGTTCTTCCGTAACGAACAGTCTGCCCTGGATTGCGCGCGAAATCTCCGCAGAACAGATTCTGCTTCAGAGGAAGATTGATTCGCTCAAACGGAAGCTCGAATCATTCAACGAAACTCTTGCGATCCAACAGAGCATGGACAAGCTTTCACGCGTCGCCGATACGCACGCTTTCAGCCTTCCGGCCACGGACAGCCCCCAGACCCCGTCGTCAGACCCCGCGCAGCAGATCGAACAACTCAACGCCACCGCCGAAGAGACGCAGAAGATCGTCCTCGAGAATGGCGCCGAAACGGTCACGGAGCTGCCTGAGAGTGCTGCGGTCGCCGCATCCGAAGGACCGGCCGAACCTGCCCCCGTCGACGTCGCAGCACCCGCAGTGGCCTGAGTTTCTTCCTCACAGGGCTCATGGGAAGCCCCGAATCCAAAAATTGGGCGCGCGCATTGGGACCATGAATCCTCGTAGCCGCCAATGTGAATTGGCGGATCCGTCCCGCAGCACCAATCTCCGCCCTTTCACAACGGCGGCTACGAAGGCACGGGTCATGGAGGGAGAGCCTCCACGGTTCCAAAATCGCGCATTGGGACAATGAATCCTCTTGGCGAAGGAGCCCGGACATCCTTGTCCGCGAGGTCAACCGGGTAGGTTCGCGCGGACAAGACTGTTCGCGCTCCAGGTGAAGGTTCATGTGAAGGCAGCCTTCACGGCGCCCGACCTTCAATACCGCCCCCCCGCACGCAACCAGTCCGATGTCCGTGGCCGTAATGCGGCTGTCCTTCTGCACTCCCCACTTTTTGGCTTGCACGAGGCAAGGGCGTGGCGGAAGGTGGGGCACACCATGGCAGAATAGCGGCACCTATGACAGGACCACAACTATCGTCGGCGTTTTTTGTCCAGATGTGCTTCATTCTGGCGATGTGCCGCGGAGTGGGCTGGATGTCGCGGAAACTGGGGCAGCCGCAAGTGGTGGGCGAGATGATTGCGGGCGTGTTCATGGGCCCTTCCCTGCTGGGCCTGTTGTGGCCGGGGATGCAGCACGCGCTGTTTCCTCCAGAGTCGCTGAAGGTTCTCTACATCGGCGCCCAACTGGGGGTCGGACTTTACATGTTCCTGGTCGGGGTCGAGTTCGACATTGAACTCCTTCACAGCCGCGTGCGGAGCGCGGCGGCGGTATCCATCGCCGGCATGGTCGCACCGTTTGTGCTGGGGGCCGCTCTGGCGGTTCCCTTGCTCAAGGTTCCCGGCTTGTTTTCAGAGCAGGCACGGTTGTTTGAGGCGATGCTTTTCCTCGGGGCTTCGATGTGCATCACGGCATTTCCGATGCTGGCCCGGATCATTTACGAGAGAGGTTTGACCGGCACTTCGTTGGGGGCGCTGGCGCTGGTGTCGGGCGCCATCAACGATGCCGCGGCGTGGGGAATTCTGGCCGTTGTGCTGGCCAGTTTCGGCGGCGGGGCGATGGTGGCGGTTAAAGCGATCGGCGGCGGCATCGCCTACGGCGTTTTCGTTCTCACCTCGGGAAGGAAGCTGCTCGCGCGTCTCGGCACCGCGACGGAACGGGCGGGCAAGGTCACTCCCACGCTGCTCGCGGTCACGCTCATGCTTCTGATGCTGGGCTTTTGGATCACCGACAGCATCGGGATCCACGCCGTGTTCGGTGGTTTCATCCTGGGCGTTGCGATGCCGCGCGGACTTTTCGCGCGCGAACTGCAGCGCCAGCTTCAGCCCTTTGCCCTCGCCTTCCTCCTGCCCATGTTTTTCACGTTCTCGGGCCTTAACACCCGGCTCGACATGGTGAACAACGCACACCTGCTCCTCATTGCCCTGGTCATCATCGCCGCCGCCTGCATGGGCAAAGGCGTGGCCTGCTGGGCGGCCGCTCGGTTGAACGGAGAGGACAATCGAACCGCGCTGGCGGTCGGGACGCTGATGAATTCACGCGGCCTGATGGAGTTGATCATCATCAATATCGGCCTCCAGAAGGGCGTCATCCAGCCGGCGCTGTTTTCCATCATGGTGTTGATGGCCGTGGTCACCACGCTGATGGCGTCACCGATGTTCGAATGGGTCTATGGACGGCACGCTCGGAAGGTGGGCGAACTGGCCGTGGCGCCGGTGGAGGCATGACATGCGGCCTCGGCTGCGTAACGGCCCTCAACGTGATGTGGAGGCGGCCTGAAGCGCGGCCTGAAGGTCGCGGCTACACTTCCCTTGTGAGCGAGACTCCAAGTTTCAAGAGCTTGCGGACGTCGGCCTGCGACCTGGCCTCGGCATAGATACGGAGGATTGGTTCCGTGCCGGAACCGCGCAGCATGAGCCACGACGTGTCCCGGGCCACGAACTTCACCCCGTCGTAACTCTTCACCTCGGCCATGGGTGAGCGCAGGAGTTTGGAGGGCGGCCGGCTCTTGAGGAACTCCATCAACGCGGCGCGTTTCTCCAGCGGATAATGCGTGTCGATGCGCCCGAATTCGTGCGGGCCAAACTGCCTCGTCAGGGCGGCGAGCAACTTTCCCACGGGCTTGCGCTCGACCGCCAGCATCTCGAGCAGCAGCAAACCGGCGGCGATGCCATCACGCTCGGGAATGTGGTCCCGGAACCCGATGCCGCCGCTCTCTTCCGCGCCGAGCAACACATCCCCTTTGAGCATTTCCGCGCAGATGTACTTGAAGCCCACGCCGGTTTCCGTCAACACCAGCCCATACGCGGCGCACATTTTGTCCACCATCGACGTCGCCGTCAGCGCTTTCACCACCCGTCCCCTGCCCTGCCGATTGACAATAAAATGCCGAAGGAGCAGGCAGATCAACTGGTGCGTGGAAATATACCTTCCGCGCCCGTCCATGCCCCCGACACGGTCGGCATCGCCGTCCGTCACCAGGCAGATATCGTGCGGATGACGGCGCAGGAACGCCTGGCTGCGGGCGTAGTTGCGCTCGATGGGTTCCGGGTTGATGCCGCCGAAAAAGGGATCGTGCCCGCCGTTGAGGGTTGTAACCTTGCAGGTCGTTCCGGCCAGAAGTTGTTCGAAACATCCGGCGCCGACGCCAAACAGGGCGTCGTGGGCGAATCGCAACCTGGATTTTGAGATCCGTTTGAAATCCACCAGCCGTTTGAGCGCGGCGTAATGCGCGGGGCGCACGTCAGCGACAACGACCTGCTTCTCTCGCAGGGCCTCGGCAAGAGGTCTTGTTCTGACCGCGCTGCGATCGAGAAAGCCCTCCACGGCCTTGCAGGTGGCCGGGTCGCTGGATCCGCCGTAATCCGATTTGAGTTTGAAGCCGTTAAAGATGGGGGGATTGTGACTGGCGGTAATCATCACGCCGCCGACGGCGCGCTGGTGTTTCACCGCAAAGGAGACCGAGGGTGTGGGTGTCGGCACGGGCGTCAACACCACCTTGAAATCATTTGCGGCAAGCACCTCCGCGGCGCACCGGCCGAATTGATCCGAGAGAAAGCGGCGGTCATAGCCGACGATGACTCGTTTCTCGGTACCGGCCGCCGGATGCGCGCTCCAATAATCAGCCGCGGCCTGGGCAACACGGGCGACATTGGTGAAGGTAAAATCCTCTCCAATAACCGCACGCCAACCGTCCGTGCCAAATTTGATTTGAATCACTCGAAGAGTCTGGCAGAGGAGAAGCCCGCTGCCAAGTCGGCCGTCGGAAGCCGGATCAGATCGCCGGGTCGGACAGGCTGGGGTCGTAGGCGGCGGTGATCCTCCGCAGCTTTGACACCGCGGCCTTCATGTTTCGCTGTCCAAAAAGAGTGGTGCCGCTGATGAACGCATCCGCGCCCACCCGGGCGCATTCGGGAGCCGTCTTGAAGTCGATGCCGCCATCCACGCCGATGTTATAGGAGAGGCCCCTCTGCCGGCGCCAGTCCACCGCCTGCTGGATCTTCGGCAGGGCCTCGTGAATGAACTGCTGGCCGCCGAAACCGGGATTCACGGTCATGACGAGCAGCGAGTCGATCTGATCGAGAAACGGTTGAACCATGGAAACGGCCGTTGGCGGATTGATGGCCAGCCCCGCTCTTTTGCCGAGCGACTTGATTTTCCACAGCAACGGAGTGACCTGTTCGCCCAGTTCCACGTGGACGTCGATTTGATCCGCGCCGGCGCGGGCGAACGGTTCCAGCAGGATTTCCGGCCGGGAACACATCAGGTGGACGTCGAAGAAAATCTTTACGAGCGGACGAAGCGTCTGGACCACCTTCGGGCCGAAGGAAATATTCTCCACGAAATGCCCATCCATGATATCGAGGTGGAGCCAATCGGCGCCCGAGCGGTCCACGCGCGCGGCCTCTTTTGCGAAACATCCGAAATTGGCGGCCAGCAGCGAGGGGGCAATAATCATGCGCGCAGCTTAGCGGCCCCAGCGGGGAAGGAAAACCCCGAAATGCAGGACTCAGCGTGGACCCGGCTCCACAGCAGGTTTCGAGAGGCGCCGGTCGCGGCTCAGACGGCCGCGGGCGCGGGCGTGCCCAGTCCCGGCAGTTTCGGTGTGGAGGGTTTGCCCGGCACTTCCGGCAGCGGTGTTCCCGCCGGGGCGCCATGCGGAGGATCGACCTGCGGAATCGGCTCGTGCGGCGTGAATTTGCCCGTGCGCACAATCTCCAGCACTTGCGCGCCGTCGAGGGTCTCGTACTCGAGAAGCGACTTGGCGATCATCTCCAACTTGTCGAGATTGGACATGATGATGTCCTTCGCGACCTTGTACTCTTCGTCGATGATCCGTTTGACTTCGCCGTCGATTTCCTGGGCCGTGAACTCGCTGTAAACCTTCGCGCGAGCCATTTCGCGTCCAAGGAAAATATATTCGTTGTCATCGCCGTACTGCACCATGCCGAGTTTGTCGCTCATGCCCCATTGCATCACCATGGAGCGCGCCGTGACGGTGGCCTGTTGAATGTCCCCGGCGGCGCCCGTCGAAATATCCCCGGCGACGATTTCCTCGGCGATCCGACCGGCCATCATGACCGCCAGCATGTCCAGCATTTCCTTGCGCCGGCGGTTGAGAATGTCCGTTTTCGGCAACGACATGGTGGACCCGAGCGATTGCCCGCGTGGGATGATGGTGACCTTGTGCAGCGGATGCGTGTGCTCCAACATCACATTGACCAGCGCATGGCCAGCCTCGTGCCACGCGGTAAACTTCTTGTCCTCGTCCGTCATGGCGAGGCTTCGCCGTTCGCGGCCCCAGCGCACCTTGTCGCGCGCTTCCTCCAATTCCTCCATCGAGACAGCCTTCTTGTTCGTGCTCGCCGCCAGCAGCGCCGCTTCGTTCAGCAGGTTTGCCAGCTCGGCCCCGGAGTATCCCGGCGTGCCGCGGGCGATTACGGATAAATCGACGGCAGGCGCCAGTTTCACGTTCTTCGCGTGCACCTTCAAAATGGCTTCGCGACCGCGGACGTCGGGCAGATTGACCGTGATCTGGCGGTCGAAGCGGCCGGGACGCAGCAGCGCGGGATCGAGAACATCCGGCCGGTTGGTCGCCGCGATGATGATGATGCCTTCCTGCGTATCGAAGCCGTCCATCTCCACGAGCAACGCATTCAAGGTCTGCTCGCGTTCGTCGTTCCCGCCGCCCAGTCCATGACCGCGACTCCGGCCCACGGCGTCGATTTCATCGATGAAAATGAGGCACGGCGTGTTCTTGCGCGCCTGTTCGAACATATCGCGCACGCGGCTGGCGCCCACGCCGACGAACATTTCCACAAAATCCGAGCCGCTGATGCTGAAGAAGGCGGCATCGGCTTCGCCGGCGATCGCCTTGGCGAGGAGGGTTTTGCCCGTGCCCGGAGGACCCACCATCAGGACACCCTTCGGGATGCGCCCGCCCAGGCGTTGAAATTTTTTCGGATCCTTGAGAAACTCGACGAGTTCGGAAACCTCTTCGATGGCCTCGTCGATTCCGGCCACGTCCTTGAAGGTTGTCTTGTTGCGTTCCTTGGCCAGGAGCCGCGCCTTGCTTTTGCCAAAGCTGAGCGCGCCCTTGCCGGCCATTTTGATCTGGCGGATGAAAAAGAACCAGATGAAGGCCGCGATGACGACGATGGGCAGCACGCTCCAGACAACGTTCAGCAGGAGTTGATTGGGTTCACGCACCTCAAACTGCGGAAGATGGATGAGTTGCTCCTGGAGGCTGGGCGTCAGCAGGGTCTTGGTCCGGAACGGCACCTTGTCGTTCAACTTGTTTCCCTTGTCATCGGTCTTGTAGTACATCCCGACGATGTCCGCCGAAAGCTGGGACTGGGGATTGAAATTGAGCGATACCGAAGCGATCTGGTGTGCTTCGAGCTTTTGCTGGAACTCTGCCGGCAGCAATGTTCCGGGCTGCAATTCCATCCGGTTCTTGAACATCACCAGCATGAGGATGCCGCCGATGATGGCTATCCATACAACCCAGGTGCGCGGTGGGACCTTGAAATCCCCACCCTTCTTCGAGTTCTTGTCGTCGTCGCTGAGTTTATTGTCTTCTGGCATGATACAAAAAGCCGCGCGCCAAGTTAACACGGGGCGTCGCGGCACGCAACCGCCGGACATTAAAGCCGCTTCCACCGCCATTGCAAGTGGCGAATGGTCGATTTTGACAGCTTGAATCGTTCCGAAATTCGAAGTTTCTCCACCCAAACCAAATCTCCCGCTCCCGTCGTAACCACCACCAAATCATGTCGTTGCTCACGCGGGATCTTGCGGTTTGTGAACAGATCCTGCAGTTTTACCGGCGAGGGCATGCCAATCGGCTGAAACCGGTCGCCCGGTTGCCAATGGCGGAGAATAGCCTCCGATCCAACGGCATCGGCATCGAAAAGTTCGCGGCCGGCCTTCCGTGCGGGCGGAAACGAAGGTTTGCGTGAGACAATGTTCCAGCGGATTTCCAGGCCGCCAAATACGATTCTGCCCCGCTTCGCATCAAGTCTTGCCCTGACCCATCCTTTCCCCGAGGACCGTTTGAATCCGGGACGCGGAACAGTTCTGGCCCTCCGGAGTCGCAATTCTCCACGGGGCGTCAGGACTGCGTCCAGTTCCGGAGTCGTCGCGACCGCTTTCCCGGGCGAACAGCGCAAGTGTTCCACAAGGTCGTACTGCGCGGGAATTCCCCGCCTCAGCAATTGGAGCTGGATGCACCGCCGCTGGACGGCCGCCGGCAACTCATCGAACCGGGCCCTCCGCGATGCCTTCGAAAATACGGGAGCCGCGGCCGTCCTGTTTTTCAACCACGCCCGCGCGGCGTGGCCGACAAATTCCGCTTCGGCTCCGGCGATGTCCATCAGCCGCAAAACGACACGGTCGAGCGCGGGCTGGTAGTCGCGCCGAAGCAATGGCAATAATTCCCGGCGAATCCGGTTCCGCCGGATGTCCAGCCGGAGGTTGCTGGCGTCCTGGCGGAACGCAGTTTTGTTGTCGCGTGCAAACGCTTCCAACTCCGATTTGGAGACATCGAGCAGCGGTCGAACCAGCGCCCGCTTCGGATCGCCGGGCGACGCATTGCGCCACTTCATGCCGGACAACCCCTCGCCTCCGCTGCCCCGAAAGATGCGGAGGAAAAAGAGTTCGACTTGATCGTCCGCATGATGGGCGAGAGCAATCGAGCCGCTTTTCAGCCGGGCTGCCGCGCGGGCCAGAAAGTCATGACGCAATCGGCGCGCGCCCATTTCGAGGGAGAGCTTGTTTGCCCGCGAAAATCCGCGGACGTCGCCGCGGCCGCCGACAAAGGGCAACCCGAGTTTCTTTGCCGTCTGGCGCACCAACCGCTCATCCGCGTCGCTGCTTCGGCCGCGGAGTTGGTGATTGAAATGGGCCACCGCCAGTCTCCAACCGTATTTGGGAGCCAATACATGGAGCATACGGAGGAGCACCATGGAATCCACGCCGCCGGAAACGGCCACGACAATCCGCCGGCCGCGACGGAAGAGCCGCCGCTCGCGAATGGATCGTTCGACTTGTTCCACCAACGCGTCCACGCCGCCATGCTAACGCGCTGGAAGTCGGGGGCAAGGGGATTGGGGGTGAATTAGGATAATCCCACGCGCAGTGACCCTGTTCGCGCGCTGCGACAGGTGCTATGCACCCAGTCGCGGTCCGGAAGTCTGCGGAGCGCGGCTGTGTCCGCCGAGGACCAGCCGCAGCACGGCAGGAACGTGGAAGGCCAGAGGATCGTTCCACAGCCTGGTGACGACGTTCCGGCCGCAGCGACTGGTGCTGCGCACCCAGCCGCGGTCCGTGAGGCTACACAATTTGCAGCGGTTCGAACCGGCGGCCCAGGATCGGTTCGCTTCGGGTCTTGAGCCAGTTCTCGAGCACGGCGGCATAGACCGAGCGGAAATCCACCGTGAACCTCAAGTCGCCCTCGAACAAATCGGCGGGTGCAAGATTCGGATAACGGCCGAGCAAACCGGCCCTGACCCGGTTGCCAATGACAAACATCGGCGCCGCAGCCCCATGATCCGTGCCGCCGCTGGCGTTGTCGTTCACGCGCCGCCCGAATTCGCTGAACGTCATCAGCAGCACCCGATCCATGTTGTCCTGGGCGGCCAGGTCGTCGCAGAACGACTTTACCGCGTCGCCCAAATCCTTCAGCAACCGGGCGTGGGTGCCGACCTGGTTGGTGTGGGTGTCGTAGCCGCCCTGTGAGACGTAGAAAATCCGCGTGGGCAAACCCCCTCCGATCAATTTCGCGACGAGCTTGAGCGAATTGCCAAGTTGCGACGCCGGATATGCGGCCTTGTTCACGGTTCGATTGCTGATGGCACGGATCTCGTCCGAGCTGATCTGGGCGTCCAGTGCGGTTCGCTCGAGGAAATCGAGGGCTGAACCGCTGCCGCGAGTGGCGGGCCCGTCGATGGCGGCGATCGTGCCGCCCGAGTTTTCTCCCCCTTCCTCCGCCGGCTCGTTCAATTCCCGAAACGATTGTTCCATCAAATCTCCATCCTTGCCTCCACGGTGGCCAGAAGCGACAAACCGGTAATTCTGAGGATTCTCGAGGCTGATCCCCTTTGGTGTTTTTCCGGAGAAAGCCTGCGGCATCTGGCGGCCAATGTTCACCGCGATGGTCGGGTCGCACCCGGAGCAAGTGTTGTCGAAGTACCTCCCGAGCCATCCCCACTTCTCGAAGCGCTCGGAGTCGCTCGCGGTCTGCCAGATTTCAGTGGAGCGGAAATGCGAACGGTTTGGGTTGGGGTAGCCGACGCCCTGGACGACGGCAAGGCGGCCGCCATCGTAAAGTTCCTTGAAGCCGGTCAGGCCGGGGTGCAGGCCCAATTCATCGTTTAGCTTCAGGATCTGGCCCGGAGCGATGCCGATGCGCGCGCGGGCATTGTGATAAAAATCATTTCCGAACGGCACCACCGTGTTCAACCCATCGTTGCCGCCAGCCATCTGCAGGATCACCAGAATGGTCGAATCGCGGCCGGTGGCGATCTGGGTGGCTTTCTCCGCCGCCTCCGCCTGAAGCGCGTTAAATGTGTTCGCCAGGAACGTCGGCACGGTCCAGGACAACGCGCCGGTCAAGACGGTGCGGCGGAGGAACTCGCGGCGGGTGTGAAGTGTAATCTCGTCGTTCATAATTGTTTGTCGGCGCCGCGCGTCCCTGACAATCGGCGGCAGGTCGCCGGCCGGTTCACGCCAGTTGATACTCCGGTGTGCTCATGATGAGCCGGATGGCGCCGCGGATATCCTGGTCGCTCGGGTCCTCCCTTGCCTCAAGGTATTCGCGCAAGGCGCTTTCCTGTTTTTCGTTCAATTTCGATTGCAGCAAACGCTGTTCGAGGGCGGCAATGAGTGATTTCTTGTTCGCCCGCTGCGGTCCGGGCAAAATCTTGTCCACGTCCACGGCGCCCATCCTGATTCGTCGCATCCCAAACTGAATGGCTCTGGCTTGGTTCGGATTCTTCGCGTCCACGCTGTCTGCGACCGGGGATGGATTCCCCTGAATAAGGGCCTCGGCCTCGTTGTATCGGGCGAGCAACGTGTTGGTGCTGATCCAGGACAGCCCGCCGTCCCAGCCCTTCACGTTCGGAGGGGCGAACAGGTCCTGGCCGAGGCTCCGGATGAGGTTGATCGACACCAGCGGCGGGGGCATCTCCGTTTCGAGCATGCGCACCGAGCCGACGAGCCATTGCACGGGGCTCTTGACCTGGTTGCGGACAAGGGTGGGACCGTAAAATTCCTCGCTCAGAAACATCGCCCGAACCAGGGGTTTGAAGTTGTCGCCAGAACGGCGGAAACCATCGGCAAGGGCCTGGTTCAGTGCCGCGGACGGCAGTTCTCCGGCGAAAAAGTTCCAAATTTTGGCGGTGATGAAAACTGCGGCTTGAGGCTGGGCCACGATCTGTTCGAGCACCGCCTGCCCGTCGAGAGAGCCCGTGTATCCGAGGACCGTTTTGAGCCCGTAATCGTGCCATTTCGGACGTTCGACAAACATCTGGGTCCTCCGGTCCAAAGACCATCCGGTCAGGGCGCGCGCGACTTCCGTGACGTCCTTCTCCGTATAATGTCCCTCGCCGAGCGTGAATAATTCCATCACTTCCCTGGCAAAATTCTCATTGGGATGTTCCTTCCGGCTCTGGGCCTGGTCCAGCCAGATCAGCATGGCGGGATCCCGGGCGGCCTCGGTCAGCAGCTGCAGCCAGTTCCCGGTGGCCAGACGGCGGAAGAGTTCGTTCTGACGCCATATATAATAAGCGTCGCGGACCTTCTCGGCGCTGGTGGCGAAGTGGCCGTGCCAGAACAGGGTCATCTTTTCCTGGAACGGACGCGGGCTTGTTGCCATGCGATCGAGCCACCAGCCGCGCAGCTCGTTTATGCGCTGCCGCTGCAACTGTTGCTCCTCGCGCAGCAGTTGCCGTCGCTGCTCGTCCGGCGCCTGCCGATTCGCCTGAAGCCTCTTTTCGCGATCCGGATCGGGCGTGGCCCAGTCCGGCGCGGGCGTCGGGTCCGGGTATCTCTCATAATCCACAAACATCGACACTGCCGCGTCCGGACCCAGCTCGACGAGCTTTTGCACGGACGCGGGCGTGCCGCCGAACCCGGCTCGATTCAGCAGGTGTGCGGCAGTGACGGAATTCCATTTCCCGGGTGATAACGGCTGCAGCATACAACTTCACAGACGCTGATATTGTTGAAAAGGTTTCATTGGTTGGCAGGATTATGGCCAGTTCGGCACGCAGCGGAGGCAATTCGCAGCTTTCACTCCACCAGGCGGGTTGCATGGTCCATCAACCAGAGAACGTCCGGGTTGAAGGCTTTCAACTGCGTGGGATAGGGGAGGGTTACGTTCCGTTGAGGGGGATGAAGAAGTTGTGGAGTGGTCCACTTTTTCAATTGTTCCACACTCGGATCCCAGTTGCTGCGGTTGCCGGGGTTGTAATCCAATGTGCCGCTCATCCATTGATATAGGCCGCCTTTCGAGTTGGGCAGGCGATCTGCGGATTCCTCGACATACATGCGCCAAGCCATCATTAATTGGCGGTTGTTGTTCAGGCACTGAATGCCCCGTGCGCTGGATCTGGTTCTTGAAATCACCGGCAAGAGCAGCGCCGCAAGAACGGCGATGATGGCAATGACCACCAGCAGTTCTATTAGAGTAAACGCCTCCACCGATTATGTGCAGGGCCGAAGGCCCGCAATG
>PLQC01000171.1 GCA_003159675.1 Limisphaerales bacterium | reverse complement strand
TCGCATTGGTGCTCGCTGAGCATTTCCATCACGCGCCCGGCGGGCGCGAGAAATTCGTCGTTCGGCAGGGTCGCGGCGTCCCATTGGCGTTGGGTCGCTTCAAAGAGGGCTTCCAGGCCGTTGGAGAGCGTCTCGTCAGGGCCAAAGACCCGGAAATTCCGCTGCTCACTGTTCAGCTTCTCCACATCGCGCAGGAAACGCCCGAGCACATGAGTGTCGCCGATGCCGCCCGCCCCCGGCGAGGGCACGTCCTCCGCGTAGTCGCGGAAATCCGGCATCCGCAGGTCGCGGAGCAGACTGCCGCCGTTGGCGTGGGGATTCGCGCCCATGCGTCGTTCGCCCTTGGGCGCCAGTTCGGCCAGTTCCGGTTTCAGGCGGCCCTGCTCATCGAAGAGTTCCTCCGACCGGTAGCTCCTCAGCCAGTCTTCCAACAGCTTGAGGTGTTCGGGATGGGTGGCCGGGTCGGAGAGCGGCACCTGGTGCGAGCGGAAGGTGCCTTCAACCTGCAGGCCATCGACCCTTTTCGGCCCTGTCCAGCCCTTGGGTGAATTGAGGACGATCATCGGCCAGCGCGGGCGCGTGAGGTTACCGAGGACGCGGGCTTCGTGCTGGATTCGTTTGATCTCCTCCACCGCCGTGTCGAGCGTCGCGGCCATGGCCTCGTGCATCAGCCCAGGTTCATGACCCTCGACGAAATAGGGCGTCCACCCGTAGCCGCGGAGCAACTGTTCCAATTCCTCGCGGGTGATGCGGGCGAGGAGGGTCGGGTTGGAAATCTTGTAGCCGTTGAGATGCAGGATCGGGAGCACCGCGCCGTCGGTGGCTGGATTGAGAAACTTGTTGGAATGCCACGCCGTGGCCAGCGGTCCGGTTTCCGCCTCGCCATCGCCGACGACGCAGGCGACGACGAGATCGGGATTGTCGAACACCGCCCCGAACGAATGGCTGAGCGAATAGCCCAGTTCTCCGCCCTCGTGGATCGAGCCCGGGCACTCCGGCGATGCGTGGCTGGGAATGCCTCCGGGAAACGAAAACTGAAGAAAGAGTTTCTGCAGGCCGGCCTCATCCTGGCTGATGTTGGGATAGATCTCGCTGTAAGTGCCCTCGAGGTAAGTGTTGCCCACGACGGCCGGGCCGCCGTGCCCGGGGCCGGAGACGTAAATCATGTCGAGGTCGTATTTTTTGATGACCCGGTTCAAGTGCACGTAAATGAAGTTCTGTCCGGGGGTCGTGCCCCAGTGTCCCAGCAGCATGTGCTTCACATCCGCGAGCGTCAGCGGTCGCTTCAGCAGCGGATTGTCGTAGAGATAAATCTGGCCGACCGACAGATAGTTGGCGGCGCGCCAGTAGGCATCCATTTGGTGGAGCAGTTCCGGCGTGAGCGTCTTTATATTTGTTTTCATATTTCGCAATTAAATCATCTCGTGCTCACGGCTTTGTTTTTCACAATGTCAGAGATCATGAATCACTTTGGGAGCAAAGGCGGCCCGCAAGGCGTTCAGCACGGCCAGGATGTCGATGACTTCCTGGGTGATGGCGCCGCTCACCGGACTTAAATGACCGGTGGCTGCGAAGACCATGCCGATGACGCTCAGCGCCATGCCACCCACCGCGCTCTGGAGGGCGATGAATCGCATCCGGCGGCTCATATGCATGAATTCGTCCACCTTCTTGAGGGAGTTATCCATGACAACGACGCCCGCCGCTTCCGCGGTCACGTCGCTGTTCTGTCCGATCGCCATGCCGACCGTGGCGGCCATCATGGCAGGAGCGTCATTGATACCATCCCCCACGTAAAGCGTTTTAGCGGCGGCGGTTTCTTTGCGGACGATGGCGAGCTTTTCTTCCGGACTCTTCTGGGCATGGATCTCGGTGATGCCCACCTGCTCGGCGAGGTAGCGCACCTCCGACTCGCGATCTCCCGACACGATCATCACGCGCGCGAAGTGATGCTTCGGTCCCAAGTGGCTCACGAAGGAGCGGCTCTCCGCGCGCGGCGCATCTCGAAAGCGCAAGGCCGCCGCGTAGCGCTGGTCAATCGCCACCACGCACTCAAGTCCGCCGGCAACCGGAGGAAGCTGATCAGCATCAGCAACCTTTTGCTCGATCAGTTTGTTACGGCTGGTGATCTGCAACTGATGGCCGGAAACGGTTCCACGCAGGCCTTGGCCCGGCTGCTCGCCAACTTCGGTGGCCTCCGGAAGCTGAATCCCGGCTTCCTTCGCCGCCGCAAGAATGGCGCGCGCCAGCGGATGTTTCGAGTAGCGCTCCAGACCCGCCACGAGGGTGAGCACTTCCTTTTGGGCGAAGCCCGGGGCGATGAGTTGTTCGGTCACTTTCGGCGCGCCATAAGTTAGCGTCCCGGTCTTGTCGAAAATCGCGGTGCGACACTCGGCGATCTGCTCGAGCACAACGGGGCTCTTGACAATGATCGCCCGGCGGGCGCAAAGGGAAATCGAGCCGATGATGGCGATCGGTATCGCGATGAGCAGCGGGCAAGGCGTGGCGATCACCAGCACCGCCAGGAAGCGAACAGCTTCTCCACTAATGGCCCAGGCGAGGATGGCGACGGTCAGTGCCACCGGAGTATAAATCGCGCCCAAGCGATCCCCCAGACGCCGCAACTGAGGTCGCTTGCCTTCGGACTCGCGCATGACTTCCATGATCTTTGCGTAGCGCGAATCGGCGGCGCGTTGGGTCGTGCGAATGGTCAGGGCAGATTCTCCATTGATCGCGCCCGAGATCACCGTCGAGCCGGAGGTCTTGGTAATCTGGAACGGCTCGCCCGTCAGGTAGGATTCATCCATCACGCCATGTCCCTCGATCACCACGCCGTCCACCGGGCAGATGTCATGCGGATAAATCACGAGCGTGTCGCTCACGGCAACCTCCTGCAGCGCCACATCCACGATTTCAGATTCCCGTTTCCGGTGAGCGATCGAAGGCATCCGTTTGGCCAGCGCGGCCAGCACCGAGGAGGCGCTGCGCAACGCGTAACGCTCCAGCGCTTCACCTCCGGAGAGCATTAAGACGATAATCGAGCCAGCCAGGTATTCGCCGAGGAGGATGGAAGTAATGATGGAAATACCGCCCAGCAGATCGGAACCAAATTCCCGCTTCAGGAGTTTCCGAAGCAGGTCATAGAGAAGCGGCAGGCCGCCGAGAGCGAGCGTGGCCAGCAAGGGAATCTGGCAAGTGCCCGGAGTGGTGTGGAAGCCGAAGCGGAGCACCAGATGCAAAAGGATGGCCACGATGGAAAGCGCCGCGATGACCGTGGTCTTGCGGCGCCAGAGACCGGTCGGCGAATTCCAGGACCGGCCGGGTGGGGGCTCTTGACTCAGCTTTGGCTCCGTCTCCTTCTCCGGGCCGTTGGTGGGTGGATGTTCCATGGTGGTCTTCATAGGGGGCGGTTCCAGCCGCTGGGCGTCGGGCCGGTCCAGGAACTCCGTTGCAGTGGCACGTGATTCAAACACCCCAGAGCCTTCCCGTTACCATGGTATCGTCCATTTCCGCGTA